>RFHZ01000943.1 GCA_003696125.1 Nitrospinota bacterium | reverse complement strand
TTTACCCCACCGGAGAAGTCGGCGTGCCGGGTACCATACCGTGAACAGCCGGAGCAATTCGGGAACGGCCAGGGCCAGGATAATGACTCCCTGCACGATCTTAACCATCTCCAGGGGAACACCGGCATAGATCTGCATGGTGCGGGCACCGGCGGAAAGCGCTCCCATCAAGGTTGCGGCCACAATGATCCCCAGCGGGTGATTGCTCCCCACCAGGGCGACCACAATCCCGTCAAACCCGAGATTGGCGACGTTAGAGAGATCGCCGTAGAGGGCGTAGGTGGGAGGCCGACCGATGACCTGGGTGGCTCCGGCCAGCCCAGCGGCAAACCCTCCCAGCACAAAGGAGAGGGAAAGGGTCAGGGTGGGTCGTATCCCCCCGTAGCGGGCAACATTTGGGTTGAGGCCCACGGCGCGGATTTCATAGCCCAGGGCGGTATGCCAGAGGATCCAGTAGATGAGCAGGGCAAAGAGTATGCTCAGCAGGAGGGCCGGGGTGAGATCGGTTCCGGGAAAGAAAGGAAGCAGGCGGGCCTCTGGAGCAATGGCGATCGTCTTTTCCGCCCGGTTGGGATCCACCAGCACCGCCGCTGCCAGGTACAGGGAGAGGTACCAGGCGATCCAGTTCAGCATGATGGTGGAGATCACCTCATGGACACCTCGCACCGCCTTGAGCAGGGCCGCAGGAAGACTCCAGAGTGCACCGGCGATCATGCCCAGGAGGATGGAAGCCAGGAGATGGGTTCCGGCAGGCCAGGGGAGCAGGTTGGCCCCTACTGCGGCAACGGCACCCAGGAATACCTGTCCCTGCGCTCCGATGTTAAAGAGCCCGGAGCGCATACCGATGGCAAAGGTCAGGCCGGTCAGGATCAGAGGGGTTGCCTCGGCCAGGGTGCTGGCTAGTGCGTAGTGATCACCTAAGGCCCCCTGGTATAAGGCAGAGTAGGCTGTAAGCGGGTTAAAACCAGAGAGTAGCAGGAGCAGGCCACCGAGAAGCAGGCCGAACAGAGTGGCTGTTACCCCCTCCAGCAACGGTTTGCTCATACGCCAGAGGCGGCCGATCATGTCCGGTCTCCTGTCGAGGCTGGAAGGGGCATCCCTCCCATCATCAGGCCGACCTGCTGGGCATCCAGGCTCTCTGGAGTAAACACCCCCATGAAACGTCCCTTGTACAGCACGGCCAGGCGATCGCTCAGTTGAAAGATTTCGTCGAGATCGGCCGAGACGAGGAGGACGGCTTTACCCTGATCCCGCAGGTGGATCAACTGGTCCCGGATATACTGGGTTGCCGCCACGTCGAGTCCCTGCGTGGGCTGGACCGCCACGACAAAGCCGGGGTGTTTGCCCAGCTCTCGGGCAAGCACCAGTTTTTGCTGGTTCCCACCGCTTAGGCTGCGGGCCGGTGCCCGGATATCCGCGGCCATGATGGAAAAGTGTTCTATCAGGGTCCGGGTATAGGCATAGACCCTGGACCAGGAGATTTTGCCCAGAAAACCCCGGAACCGCCTGGCGCGATGCACACCCAGGATGCTGTTCTCTGCCACACTGAAGTCCAGCACCATCCCGATGTTCCGCCGGTCGCCAGGGATATGGGCCAGCCCTTGCCGGTAGCGGAGCCGGGGAGGAAGGCCGGTAATCTCCCGTCCTTGCAGCAAGATGTGTCCCTCTGCCACCGGTCGCAGACCGGTGGCAGATGGACACATCTTGCTGCAAGGACGGGAGATTAC
>RFHZ01000942.1 GCA_003696125.1 Nitrospinota bacterium | reverse complement strand
CTGCAGGACCGCCTCGACGCGGGAGCGCAGGGCGTATCCCCCCTTCTGGCGGTACAGCTCCTGCAGAAGCCCGTACCGCTCCAAGCGCTGCTCGGCTATCTCCCCGGAGGTGGCGGAGAGCTCACCCTCCAGTTTTTCCAGTTCCCGCTCCATGGCCAGGATCTCTGTACAACTCTCCAGCACCTCCTGGAAAACGGTCTTCCCTGCGGCATGGAGTCCATCCTGGGGCAGGTATCCTATGCTCACCCCCTGGGCCAGGATACACTCTCCCCGCTCCGGCTCTACCAGGCCGGCGATGATCCGCAGGAGGGTCGATTTTCCCGACCCGTTCGGCCCACACAGCCCGATACGGTCGCCGGGCCGGATATGCCAGTTCAGCCCTTCAAAGACGACCTTCCCCACATAGGTCTTGTGGATATCCCGCAGTTTAAGCATGCCGGTACCATCCGATGATGCTGGCCTGTCGTCCCGTTTTCCCCGCCTCTTTGCGATGCGAGAAGAAGCGGTCCGTATGACAACCGGTGCACGGTCCTACCCGCAGGATCTGGGCAGGAGAAAGCCCAAGGTGTTGTAGAAGAGCGGTGTGGAGGGTACGCAGGTCGAGATAGTACCTGCCGTCGGTCACGCGCCAGGCCGGTCTGGCCAACTGGCCCCAGCGGGTCATGATCCGGGTATAAATCTCGCTCCCGACCTCATAACAGCAGCCTTCGATGGCCGGTCCCAAGGCGGCATACAGGGCGGAAGGGGCAATCCCATACCCCTCCTGCAGGCGGGTCAGGGTCTGTTCGATCACCCCGTGCAGGGTACCCCGCCATCCGGCATGGATCGCAGCCACCACCTGTCGTTGAGGCTCCACCAGCAGGATCGGTACGCAGTCGGCGGTCAGGATCCCCAGGAAGACATCTGGCCGGTCGGTAATCATGGCATCCCCTTCCCCGGCCTCCTTCTCTCCCGCTTCTGATACGGTCAGCACCCGGTTGCCGTGCACCTGTCGCATCAGGGTAACCTTCTCTGCATGGATCCCCAGGGTCTTCTTGACCTGGCACCAGTTCTCTTTGACCCGGGACAGGTCGTCCCCTACCCGGTAAGAGAGGTTCAGGGAAGCATAGGGGGGAGCACTCTCTCCCCCGGTCCGACCCAAAAAAGCGTGGACCAATCCGGGGAACGTTTCCCACGACGGCACCGTCAAGCAGTAGATCGACATCATCGTTCTCCTCATCG
>RFHZ01000941.1 GCA_003696125.1 Nitrospinota bacterium | reverse complement strand
GCCCCGGCTTTGATCAGTTTATGGGTCCCTCGACTGGCAGCAGAGGTGATGTTGCCGGGGACCGCAAATACTTCCCGTCCCTGCTCCAGGGCCCACTCTGCCGTAATCAGTGAACCGCTTCGCTCTCCGGCCTCGACGACTACCGTGCCCAGGGACAGTCCACTGATGATGCGATTGCGCAGCGGGAAATTCATCCGTTCCGGCTGGGTACCCAAGGGGAACTCGGAGAGACAGGCTCCCTGTTTGATGATCTGCTCTTTCAGCCTCCGGTGTTCAGGGGGATAGACGATATCCAATCCACATCCAGCCACAGCGATGGTGCGTCCCCCTCCCTTGAGCGCTCCCCGGTGGGCACACCCGTCAATCCCCCGTGCCAGGCCACTGACCACGGTGATCTGTCGTCTGGCCAGGTCCTGAGCCAGCCGTTCCGCCACCAGCCGTCCATAACTGGTCGGGGTACGGGAACCGACCAGGGCAATAGCGTATTGATCCTGGAGACAGAGATTCCCCTGCACATAGAGAACCGGGGGAGGATCATAGATCGTCTTGAGGAGGGGAGGGTAATCCGGGTCGGAGAGGGTAAGGATCTGAACCCCATACCGCTCGATATTGGCCAGCTCTCGCTTCAGTGCAGCCTCCAGAGGGAAAGAGGTGATCTCCTCGGCCATCTTCTCTCCAATCCCCTTCACCCGTAACAGCTCCTGCTTAGAAGCGTGCAGTACCTCTCTGGGGCTTCCAAAATGGGTGAGGAGTTTCTGGTAGGTGATCCTTCCTACCCGGGGGAGGAGGTTGAGACCGATCCAATAGCATTTTTCCTCTGGGATAGCCATCGTTTGCCTGTCTCTAGACCTGGACCCCTTACTCTGCTCTGGCAGAGACCACCTTGGCTCCAATAGGAAAATCTCGCCGGCTAGAGATCACAAGAGCGGTAGCCGTATTCTCTTGCGCATCGAGCACCTGAATCTCTCCGGCCGGGACCTCAACCACCCTGTCCATCTCCCCGGCCCCTGCCAGGGGATAGATAACGGTAAACCGGTCTCCCCTGCTCACCCCCTGCCGGCGTCCCCGATCGATATAGACCACATCGTAAAGACTGAGATTCACCTTTCCGGCCTGGCTACCAACCACCACCCCTTCCACCTTCTCATCCAGGGTGGCAGGAGGGAAAGGAGGGGCAGCGGCCCAGGAGGTGATCTCCTGAATCTGATCTCCCACCTGGATCACATCGAGTGAGGTATCAATCTGGGCTGTGGCTATTCTTCCCTCTACCTTTTCGATACGCAGGTCCCCCAGGATCGAGACCAGGTAGCCGAGCCGCTTTCCGGTAAGGGGATGGGTAAGGGGACGTTCCTGCCGGACGATACGACATCTCTTACCCGGAACCACTTCTGCCTGTGGGGTGAGTTGCAGGTAGACCGTATCGAAGCTGCTGAGTGCCGCTTTCCCCTCTGGGGAGCCGGTAATTGTTCCCAGAGCAGTGATCGGCTCAGGCGTGATGTACCCGATGCTACGCATGGGGAGAGGGGAAGGAGGGGATTGGGGCAAGGAGAGG
>RFHZ01000940.1 GCA_003696125.1 Nitrospinota bacterium | reverse complement strand
GGATTTCCCCTGGACCAGACGATGCTGGACCTCAGAGAGGGGGAGAGAGAGGTGCTGGGCAATCACCCGGGGTTGGGTCCGGGCAGCCAGGACGTAGCGATCCTGGCCGGTAGGGGGGATGTCGAAGTAACGCAGAAGGAGCGGGGCCTCTTCAGGGGGGAGCGCATCGAGCAGCTCCTGCCCGGTCCAGGTATAGTAACGACCGTCATCCTGCGGGTGCATATCTGCATCCTGGGAGGCATAAAATCCCCCTCCTTGCCGGGAGAGGGTTTCCTGTACATAGCGGAAGGTGGACAGGGCGACCTCTTTAAACAGCGGCTCTCCGGTGGCCTGATAGGCGTGGAGGTAGTTCCGGAGGAGCTCGGCATTGAGGTTGAGCAGTTTCTCAAAATGGGGAACCAGCCAGGCGGCATCGGTCACATAGCGATGGAATCCGCCCCCGATCTGATCGAATATCCCTCCCCGGGCCATGCTCTGGAGTGTTTTGGTCACCATGTGGAGCAGCACCCGGTTTTGCGGGTCGCGATCGTAAGCCAGCAGTGCCAGCTCAACGGCTGCGGTGCGGGGAAATTTCGGTCCTGGATCAAAACCCCCATGAATCGGCTCAAAGCGTTGCTCCATGTCCTCCAGAACCGGGGTGATGAGTCGAGGATCGAGTGCGCCTGGTACCACCGATTGTTGCTGGTAGCGGGAAAGGGTCTGGTGGAACTCCCTGACATGCTGCAGCAGTTCGGCTTTGCGTTCCCGGTACAGGGTAGCAATCTTGGGGAGGAGCTCCTGCATGCCCGGTTTCCCCAGTCGAGCCTGGGGAGGGAAATAGGTGCCGCCAAAGATCACCTCGCCCTGTGGGGTGAGAAAAAGGGTCAGGGGCCAGCCCCCACGACCGGTGAGGGCCACGATAACCTTCTGGTAACGCCGGTCGATATCGGGTCGGGCATCCCGATCGACTTTGATGGGGAGGAAGTGCTGGTTGATCAGCCGGGCGATCTCCGGGCTTTCGTAGGTTTCCCTGTCCATCACGTGACACCAGTGACACCAGATCGCCCCGATGTCGAGGAGAATGGGTCGATCCAGCTCCTGCGCTTTCTGGAAGGCCTCTGCTCCCCATTCATACCAGTGCACCGGCTGGTAGCGGGCGGCACGAAGGTAGGCACTGGTCGAGTGCGCCAGCCGGTTACTCACCTGGTGGGCGGCAAACACCGGTCCTCCTGCGACCACCAGTAATAGAACGAAGGCCAGAAGACGCTCTGCTCTTTTCCACGTTCCCATGTATCTTTCTCCTTACCGGCAGGCTCAATGCACAAAACGCGCCTGCTGGAATTTTCCGTCTTGATTTAACACGATTTCCAGGACAAAGACCTTACGGTCGAGCAGTTCAGGATCATGCGCCTCGATGAGACGCGCCACCCATCGTCCCAGCCATCCCAGAGACTCCTGCGGGGTTTCAAAGCGAAGGTCATGGAGCACGATACGATGCAGGGGGCTGTTCTGCGTATGGGTGGCCAGGGGAAAGCGGGCAAACCAGCGGAAGATCTGTCCTTCCGGTGTCTGCCAGGCCTTCTGGATGTACGGGTCCTCTCGAAAGGGGGAGGGATAGGTGTGCATGGCGTTGAAACGAGGGGTGAAGAGGGAGAGAGGAATATCGTACACCTGCTCCTGCGTAATGACAACACCTCGCTGGTGCAGGGGGGAAAGTGGTACCGGGATCGCCCCCATGACCAGGGGCTGGAGCTGTTGGGCTGTTGTCCAGCGTTGCAGCCTGTGCATCGCCACCCCGTGATTCAGAAAACCCAGGGAGAGATAGAGAGCCAGGATGATGGTGGCGATCAGGTT
>RFHZ01000939.1 GCA_003696125.1 Nitrospinota bacterium | reverse complement strand
GTACAGGCCGGGACAGAACCAGCCGAGCTATGACAAGCAGATCGTGCGCGACTACCTGGAGACCCTCTCCTGGGATAAACGCCCTCCGGCTCCCCAACTGCCGGAAGAGATCGTGGCGCAAACCAGCGCCACCTACCTGGAAATCTATGCTCGCCTGACCGGTGAAACCCTCTGCTGAAGCGGAGCTCCCTCTCCCTTTCTCCTGCTAGCGAAACGCGGGTATCACCTCCTCGCTATACGCCTGCAAGGCTTCCCAGTTAAAGGGGGCGCGCAGGGCGATGTTGAGTCGTGCTGCCCCTGCCTCCTGGTAGGCTCCAATCCGGTCGATGACCTGAGCCGGTGTTCCCAAAAGCATGCCGCCTTCCCGTTCGCTGAACGCCTCTCCCCATTGCTGCCGGGCCCGGTCCCGCTCCCTCTGGGCTTCGGCTTCCGAAGTCCCCATATGGAAGGAGACGTTGACCGTGCGGAGGATGGTGGAAGGGTCTCGTCCCTCCTGCTCACACCAGCGATCAAGGACCTGGCTCTTCTGGCGGAACTGCTCCGGTGAGATATAGGGGGCATTCCACCCATCGGCGTACCGGGCTGCGATGCGGAGGGTGCGTTTCTCTCCTACCCCTCCAATCCAGATCGGGAGGGGAGACTGGAGGGGCTTGGGGTAGCAGGCGGCATTGTGGAGCTGGTAGTGCGTTCCCTGAAAGGTGGTCCGGTCCTGGGTCAGGAGAGAGCGGATGACCTGAACCCCTTCTTCCAGCATGTCGAGACGGACGCGAGCCGGGGGGAAAGGGATCCCGTAGTCACGGTACTCCATTTCGTGCCATCCTGCCCCCAGTCCCAGATTGAGCCGTCCATTGCTCACATGATCGATCGTGACGGCCGCGTTGGCCAGCACGGCGGGATGACGGTACCCCATACAGAAGACGAGACAACCGATCCGCGCCCGGGTGGTGCTCATGGCCAGTGCAGTCAGGATGGCAACGGCTTCAAAAGCTTCCCCGTTTCCGTCCTGGGGAGGCGATTCGTAGAAATGATCCCACACCGAAATCCAGTCAAAGCCGGAACCATCAGCAAACTGCCAGACCCGTTGCAGCTCGTGAAAGGGACAGTTCTGTTGCCCGACATGGACACCAAATGAGATAGGCATCTCCCCTCCTTTCTCCTGTCATGCGTTCTTTCCATGCGATCTGTTCCTGTTACCAAGGCCCAGAAACCTCCTCTCCCTCCTCTGTCCTCTTTATATGCAACCCGCCTCTGCCCTGTCAAGTGTTTTCCTCCTCAAGTATTCACCCCTGGTCTCCGATAAAAGAAAAGAAAGCTCGTGTGTACAACCCGAGATTCTGATGCTTGCAGGGATAGAAGGAACGCTCTATGGCCTACGGAAAACCGATTCCTCTCCTCTTTGGGCGGTTTCTGGTGAAAGCGGGTTGGGTGAGTGAGGCAGAGATACAGCGGGCGGTAAAGCTGCAGAATGAACTCCTCCCCTGTCCCAGTATGGCCGCCGTACTGGAAGGCTGGCTGACCG
>RFHZ01000938.1 GCA_003696125.1 Nitrospinota bacterium | reverse complement strand
TCTCTCGACTGACCACCCGCTTCATCTTCTTCAGCTCTTCCATCAGGTTGCCCTTGGTATGCAGACGACCGGCCGTATCGGCGATCACCAGGTCATAGCGACGGGAACGCGCGGCCTGGATGGCATCATAGATCACCGCAGAGGGGTCTGCGCCTGGCTGGTGTTTGATCATCTCGACTCCCACCCGCGCTGCCCAGACCTCTAACTGTTCGATGGCCGCTGCCCGGAAGGTATCCCCAGCGGCCAGGAGCACCTTTTTCCCTTCCTGGGTGAAACGATGGGCGAGCTTGGCAATGGAGGTGGTTTTCCCCACCCCGTTGACCCCGACCACCAGGATCACGGCAGGGGGTGTCGATCCAAGGTGTAAGGCCGTATCCCCTCCCTGTTCCAGGATACGGGTGATACTGGCCTGGAGACAGCTCATGATCTGTTCCGGTTCACGGAGCCTGGCCTCCTTGATATCACGCCGGAGATCGGTGAGGATCCGCTCTACGGAGTGTACCCCGATATCAGAAGTGATCAAGATCTCTTCCAGCTCTTCCAGCAACTCCTCGGTTACAGACGTCTTCCCCCGCAGTACCGTCTCCAGCCGGCCCAGGAACTGCTGTCGGGTCTTGGACAGCCCGGCGCGCAAGGCCTGTAAAAAACCTCGTTTCTGCGGGGAAGCAGAGGCTTCCTCTGGCCTCCTCTCCTCTCCTTCCTCTTCCTGTTTGGCTGTATCGCCAAAGAACCGTTTCCAGATCATGCCCATTCTCCCTCTTGTGGTCAACGACAAGGATGTCGGGATGGCTCCTCTGGAGCAAGCACCCCAAGCTGTCTCAACGCGTCCATGGCGGCAAGACGTTCCGCATCTTTCTTCGATTTGCCTTTTCCCCGCCCCCAGATCCGGCCGGCAATCTGCGTCTCCACGACAAAGGTCTTGGCGTGATCCGGACCCTCGGTCCGCACCAGGCGATAGCAGGGTAGCCCTTCTCCCCGCTCCAGCGTATACTGCTGGAGCAGGCTCTTCGGATCCGGGGAGGGAGTATGCAGCACCTGCCGCAGCTCGGGGTGAAAGAGCTGGAGAACGACCTGTTTGACCTGGTCCCAGCCTCCATCGAGATAGATCGCTCCGATGATCGCCTCGAGCGTATCAGCCAGCAAGGAGTCTTTTTCTCGTCCTCCGCTCTGCTCTTCTCCTCGTCCTAACAGGAGATAGGTACCTATACAAAGCCGGCGGGCCACCTCGGCCAGTATCGATTCCTGGACGATGGCCGCCCGCCACCGGGAAAGCTGGCCTTCAGGAAAGTCGGGAAAAGCCTGGAAGAGATAGGTGCTGATGACCAGGCTGAGCACGGCATCTCCCAGGAACTCCAAGCGCTCGTAGCTCTCCTCCTCTCCTGCCTGCTCGTGGGCAAAGGAAGCATGGGTCAGGGCCTGGGCCAGGAGGGAAGGAGAACGAAACCGGTAGCCGATCCTCTGCTGCAGTTCCTCTAGTTGCCCTGCCTGGTCTCCTTGCCGGGTCATCTTCCCCTGTTGGTTGTCCTAGCCCTCATACTCCCGGAAGACTAAGGTCGCATTGGTCCCTCCAAAGCCGAAGGAGTTGGAGAGCGCCACCTTGACTTTCGTGTTCCTGGCGTACAGGGGGACATAGTCGAGGTCACATTCCGGATCAGGGTGCTCGTAGTTGATGGTGGGAGGGAGAATGCCGTGATAGATGGCCAGGGCGGTAAAGATGCCTTCCACCCCACCAGCCGCACCGAGAAGATGGCCGGTCATCGATTTGGTCGAGCTGACCGCCAGCCGGTAGGCGTGTTCGCCGAAGACCTTCTTGATGGCCAGGGTTTCGTGTTTATCGTTATACGGTGTGGAGGTGCCATGGGCATTGATATATCCGACCTCTTCCGGCTGGACACCGGCATCGTCCAGCGCCATCTTGATACAGCGAACCACACCGCGCGCTTCCGGATCCGGCATGGTCATATGATAGGCGTCCCCGCTCATCCCATAGCCGACGATCTCTGCATAGATCCGGGCTCCCCGGCGCTTGGCCGCTTCCAGCTCCTCCAGGATGAGGATGCCTGCTCCCTCGCCCATGACAAAGCCGTCGCGATCACGGTCAAAGGGACGGCTGGCCCGTTTCGGATCGTCGTTACGGGTGGAGAGCGCCTTCATGCTACCGAACCCGGCGATGGCCAGCGGCGTGATCACCGATTCTGTACCCCCGGTGATCATGATGTCCGCATCTCCCCGCTGGATGATTTTAAACGCATCGCCGATGGCATGGCTGGCAGCGGCGCAGGCGGTGGTGGTACAGGAATTCGGGCCTTGCGCCCCGACATACATCGAGACCTGCCCTGAGGCCATGTTGGTGATGATCATGGGTACGAAAAAGGGAGAGATTCGTCGCGGTCCCCTCTCCAACAGGGTAGCATGATAGCGTTCAATCGTGGCCAGGCCTCCCATGCCACAACCGATGATCACGCCGGTACGGGCTGCATTGGCTTCGGTGATCTCTAGATGGGCATTCTCCAGGGCCATGATGCTGGCACCGATGGCGTAATGGATGAAGGTATCCATCTTTTTGAGCTCTTTTTTCTCGATGTACTTCTCCGGCTCAAATCCCTTGACCTCTGCACAGATGCGGGTAGAAAAGGCAGAGGCGTCAAAGCGGGTAATCTCTCCAACCCCAGATTCTCCCTTGCAGAGCGCTTCCCAGGTCTCTTCTGCTGTATTCCCTAACGGTGTGACGGCGCCAACACCGGTGACGACAACTCTCCGTTTCTCCAAGGTCATGGTTGTTCTCCCTAAGACAGGTGTTCACGTTACAGGTTTCCCCCTCTCTACAACGGTCACCCCTTCCGGATTAGGCAAGGGGACGTTTCCTCCTCAAGGTGTCGAAGGATTCTGGTGAGATCGTGAAGAAGAGGCCAGCTTTGAGCCTGCTTGGTTATTCGGTATGCGTGGCGATATAGTCGATTGCATCTTGCACGGTGGTAATCTTCTCTGCATCTTCATCCGGGATCTCGATATCAAACTCCTCTTCAAAGGCCATGACCAGTTCAACGGTATCGAGTGAGTCTGCTCCCAGGTCATCGATAAATGAGGCCTCGGGAGTGACTTCGTCTTCATCGACTCCTAGCTGTTCCACGATGATCTTCTTGACCCGTTCTTCAATCGATGCCATTGTTCCTCCTCCTATGTTTTTACCATCATTGCTGTTTTCCTCTTCTCCGGGCAATCTGCGCTTCCCGCGTCTTCCCTTCACATCAGGAGTCCCCCGTTGATGTGGAGGACCTGTCCGGTAATATAGCCGGCCCGTTCGGATACGAGGAAGGCCACCCCGTACGCCACCTCCTCCGGACTGCCCCACCTCCCCAGAGGGATCTGGCGGGAGAAGGCGGCCTTGGCCTCTGCTGACAGGGCTTTGGTCATGTCTGTATCGATGAAGCCCGGGGCGACGGCGTTTACCGTAATCCCACGCGGGGCCACTTCCCGGGCCAGGGCTTTGGTAAAGCCGATCAGACCCGCTTTAGAGGCGGCATAGTTTGCTTGACCGGCATTCCCCATGGCCCCGACCACCGAGGAGAGATTCACGATGCGGCCCCAGCGCTGCTTGATCATCGGCCGTAGTGCCTGCCGGGTACAGTAGAAGGTTCCAGTCAGGTTGGTTTGCAGCACGGCGGCCCAGTCCTCCGGTTTCATCCGGAGCAGGAGGGCATCCCGGGTAATCCCGGCACAGTTGACCAGGATATCGAGCCGGCTATGGGAG
>RFHZ01000937.1 GCA_003696125.1 Nitrospinota bacterium | reverse complement strand
GACAAAACGCCCCCTCTGGCGATTGCACCGTCTCCGAAACCTACGATCCGGTCCTCCACTACCGGCAGCGACGCCAGATGAGCCGGGCCGAGGTGAGCACCAGCCCGCAGCCGCATAAGGGGCTCGGCCTGGATCTTTACACCAACTTCACCTCTCCCATACGACGCTATATCGATCTCCTGATGCATCGCCAGATCAAGAGCATCCTGCACCACCAGGCTCCCTATTACAGCGAAGAGGCGTTGAAGGAGATCCTGCTGACCCTGGAGCCGACCATCACCCAGGCCCAGATCCTGGAGCAGGATCGCAAGCGGTACTGGCTCTATCGCTACCTGGAACGGGAGGTGGGAAAACCACAGACGGCGGTGGTGCTGGAGGCTTTTCCCAATCGTTATCGCCTCCTTTTGCCCGACTACCTGATCGAAACGGATATCCCGCTTACCGGCACGAGTCTGGCACCAGGGGACACGCTAACGGTGGTCATCGAATCGGTCCATGCCCGACTCGGCATACTCAAAGTGGTGGCCAGCTAAACCGATGGGAGGAGTTCTGCCATGCCTAAACCGCTGGAAGGGATCGTTGTCTTAGACTTGACCAGGGTCCTCTCGGGACCGTACTGCACCATGCAGCTTGCCGATATGGGGGCTGAAGTGCTCAAGATCGAGATGCCAGGGAGAGGGGATGATACCCGGCACTTCGGTCCCCCTTTCCGCAACGGGGAGAGCGCGTACTTCCTGAGCATCAACCGGAACAAGAAGAGCATCACCCTCAACCTGAAGAGCGAAAAAGGGAAAGCGATCCTGCGACGACTGATTCCCCAGGCCGATATCCTGGTGGAGAACTTCCGTCCCGGCACCCTGGACAACCTGGGCTTCGGGTATGAGACCCTCTCCACCCTGAATCCCCGTCTCATCTACTGCGCCATCTCCGGCTTTGGTCATACCGGCCCTGACCGGTTGCGTCCCGGGTACGACCTGGTGGTGCAGGGGGAGGGGGGGGTGATGAGCCTTACCGGTGAGCCGGACGGTCCTCCTTACAAGGTAGGGGTCTCCTTTGCCGACATCGTGGCCGGGATGGTGGCGGTGCAGGGGATTTTGCTGGCGCTGCTGGCGCGGGAGAAGAGCGGGAAGGGACAGAAGGTGGACATCTCCATGCTCGACTGCCAGGTCTCCCTGCTGACCTACCAGGCCGGGATCTACTTCTTTACCGGGCAGAGCCCTTTCCGCATGGGGAACCTCCATCCCACCCTGGCCCCGTACGAAACGTTTAAATGCCAGGATGAGTACATCAACGTGGCGGTAGGGAACGACTCCCTGTGGGCCAGATTCTGCCAGGTCATCGATCTCCCCCATCTCCAGAACGATGCCCGCTTTGTCACCAACGAAGAGCGGGTCAAAAACCATGCCGCCCTCAAGGAGATCCTGGACCGGGTCTTTGCCCAGAAGACCCGCCAGGAGTGGTTGACCCTCTTGCAGGAGGCGGGGATCCCCTGCGGGGCGATCAAGACCGTGGCCGAGGTCTGTAACGACCCGCAGGTCCTGGCACGGGAGATGGTGGTAGAGATCGAGCACCCGACGGTGGGCAAGACCAAGGTGCCGGGAGTGCCGGTCAAGCTGTCCGACACCCCGGGAGGGGTGGAGACCCCTCCTCCCCTGCTAGGCGAGCATACAGAGGAGGTGCTCTCCCGTATGCTCGGCCTGCAGGCCGACGAGATCGCGGCCCTGCGAGAGGAGAAGGTCATTTAGGCCTGGGTAAGCACCTTTTCCACCGGCATGTAGGTGTGACCGGTCGCTTCGGCCACGGCCGGATGGGTCACCTGTCCCCGGTACAGGTTGAGTCCTTCGGCGAAGAAGGGATCATCGAGGAGGGCCTGCCGGTACCCCTTCTGCGCGAGCTGCAGGACATAGGGGAGGGTGGCATTGGTCAGGGCCAGGGTGGAGGTGCGGGCCACGGCCCCAGGGATGTTGGTCACACAGTAGTGGACGATCCCATCCAGGACGAAGACCGGATCGCTATGCGAGGTGGGCCGCGAGGTCTCTGCCGTCCCTCCCTGGTCGATGGAGACATCGACAATGACCGTGCCGGGACGCATGAGCCGGAGCATCTCCCGGGTGATGAGATGCGGGGTACGGGCTCCCGGGATCAGGGCCGCCCCGATGATGACATCGGCCTGGCTTACCATCTCCGCGATGTGATGCTCGCTAGAGGCCAGGGTCCGGATGCGGGCACCAAAGAGGTCGTCCAGATAGCGGAGACGCTGCAGGTTGATGTCGAGCAGGGTGACGGTTGCCCCGATGCCGATGGCCATCTTGGCCGCATTGGTCCCTACCACCCCACCCCCGATGATCACGATCTCTCCCGGTAACACCCCAGGAACCCCGCTCAGGAGGACCCCTCTTCCCCCGTACTCCTTTTCCAGGAACTTGGCTCCTTCCTGGATGGCCATCCGCCCCGCAATCTCGCTCATCGGGGTCAGCAAGGGGAGGGTCCCGTTCCGGTCACGCACCGTCTCATAGGCGATCCCGATGACCTGCCGTTCGAGCAGGGCCTGGGTCAGGGAGGGGGAGGCGGCCAGATGCAGGTAGGTGAAGAGGATCTGTCCCTCGCGCAGGAGCGGGTATTCGGGGGGGAGCGGTTCTTTTACCTTGAGGATCATCTCTGCCCGGGCAAAGACCTCCTCCGGGGTGGGGACGATCTGGGCTCCTACCGCCCGGTAATCCTGGTCTGAAATCCCGCTTCCCACGCCGGCTCCCTGCTCGATCAGCACCTGATGACCGGCCCGCACCAGGCTTCTGACTCCACCGGGCACCAGGGCGACCCGGTACTCATCCTTTTTGATCTCCTTGGGCACACCAATAATCATCGCTCTTCTCTCACCTTAAGTGGATAAAGATAAGTTTCCCCACCCCTCTTTCACTCTGGAGCAGG
>RFHZ01000936.1 GCA_003696125.1 Nitrospinota bacterium | reverse complement strand
TGATCAGGGTATCGTCGAGGAACCTCACCACCGGTCTCATAGTCAATCTCCTCATGCATAGCAAGCTCTCCCAGGGAAACGTTTACGGATAGCAAAGCATCGGTAACAGGAGACCATGATACCCTCAGCAGGAAGAGAAGTCAATTCACACCAGGCAGAAAAAGGTTCTCTTGGTTCATGATGCGCTCCTCTTCTAAGAGTAGGGGACACAGCACGCTGTGCCCCTACAGGCAGGACTGCAGGCAAGGGTATTCGCAGGTACTCGATTTATTGATCCCTTGGGGCCAGGGCTTCCAGGATGCGGTGCGGGAGCAGGGGGAGTTCGGTGATCCGGACACCCAGCGCATCGGCAATGGCATTGGCCAGGGCAGGGGCGGGTGGCCCCACGGGAGGCTCACCGATTCCCCGCGCCTGGAACGGTCCCTTCCCTTCCCCCGATTCAACGATCAACGAGATCACCTCTGGCGCTTCCATAGCGGTCGGGATACGGTAGTGGGCAAACAGGCCGGTCATATTGACCGCATCGGCATGAATCACCTGTTCGGAGAGAGCGTATCCGATCCCCATCACCGCTCCCCCCTCGATCTGCCCCTCCACACTCTGCCGGTTAATGGCCCGTCCCACATCGTGACAGGCCACGTACTTGAGGATCCGTACCTGCCCGGTTTCACGATCCACCTCCACATCACAGGCGTGGGTGCCAAAGGTGTAATCGGGGAAGACCTGACCACGCCACTCCTCCCCCTGCGGTTCATCACCGGCCGGGGCATAGTAGACTCCCAGATGTTGCCAGGAGAGGCCGAGCTCAACACACTTAGTCAGGACCGTTGTGAGGGGAACAGAGCCCTCTGGGCCAACCGCATGCCCTTCCTGCAGGCGGATCGCTTCAGGAGGGCATTGCAGCAGATGGCTTGCCGCCTCAACCAGGTTGCGTCGCACCTCCCTGGCGGCCTGGTACACCGCATTGCCGGCCATCATCAGGCCACGGGTTGCCGTAGTGGTTCCGGAAAAGGGGTTCAGGGCACTATCCCCGCTATGGATGGTGATGGACTCAGGGGGGATGCCGAGGACTTCTGAGGCGATCTGCACCAGGGCAGAGGCCTGTCCACCTCCCACGTCCTGCACCCCGATGCGGATGGTCAGGGTGCCGTCCATCTCAAAACCGACCCAGGCGCTCGACCAGTCGTGCAGCCACACGATTCTGCCGTACGGCTGCAGGTTCGAGGCCAGTCCCCGGCCCACCGCCTTGTGGGGACCACTCGGTGCAGGTTTGGGTCCCATCGCCTCCAGAACCCTGTTGATGATCTCCGGCAGCATCACCGCCGTTTCTATGCGCTGGCCGACCGGCAGCTCGTCCCCCTTGCGCAGGGAGTTCTTCTGCCGGAGCAGGGCGGGGTCCATGTGTAATTTTTGGGCCAGTTGATCCATCTGCGATTCCACGGCAAAACAGGGCTGGACCACTCCAAAACCGCGCATGGCGCTGTTAGGGGTGTTATTGGTATAGACACTGCGTGCCCGGATTCGCACGTTCGGTACCCGATAGGGTCCACAGGCGGTCACCGTGGCATAGAGGAGGACCAGGGCACTCAGATAGGCGTACGCCCCGGCATCGGAGAGGAGCTCGATGTCCTGCGCCAGCAACTCCCCTTCGGCCGTGGCAGCGGTACGGTAGCGCATGATAAAGGGGTGTCGCTTGGGACGGGCGGTCAGCGACTCGCTCCGGCTCCACTCCATCTTCACCGGTCGCTGCGTCTTCAGCACCAGGAGACCGAGAAAGACCTCGACGGTCACATCCTCCTTGCCTCCGAATCCCCCACCCACATAGGGACAGATCACCCGCACCCGGTTCTGGGGGACCCCGAGCACCTGGGCCACGTCGCGGAAGTGGGCAATGACCTGGGTGGAGACACGCAGGGTGATCACGCCGTCGTTGTCGATCCAGCCGATACCGGCTTCTGGCTCCAGATAGGCCTGCTCCTGGCACTGGGTGCGGTAGGTGCCCTCGACCACGACCGCTGCCTCACGCAGCGCGGCCTCCACATCCCCCTTGTCGATCTTCCAGGTGGCCAGCAGGTTCCCCTCTTCATGCACACGGGGTGCATCCGGCTTCAGGGCCTCTTCCGGGTCGCTGACCACAGGGAGAGGATCGTACTCGACCCGAATCGCATCGAGCGCCTGCTGGGCAATCTCCGGGGTTTCTGCGGCGACCAGGGCGATCGGCTCTCCATGGTAGCGCACCACCTTATCCGCCAGGACCTGTATCCGGGCCTTGAGCGCCTGCACCTCGCGGGCCTGACCGGGGACATCGACCCAGAGGGTGTTGTTCGGCACATCCCTGGCCGTGAGCACGGCGGCCACTCCCTGGATCGCCTCTGCCGCACCGGTATCCACGGTGATACGGGCAGCAGGGTAATCGCTTCGCAGCACCTTGCCGTACAGCATCCCGGGCAGGTGAAAATCGGCCGCATAACGCGCCGTCCCCTTCACCTTTTCCACCGCATCGTGTCGAGGCATAGGTGTACCGATTATCCGGTCTGCTCCCTCTCCCCTGGTCGGCCCGCTCATGGTCTCTGCTTCCCCTCTGTTCCTGGTTTATTGGAGTCAAGTGTTCAGGGCAGTGCGTAGGGGCGCAGCGCGCTGCGCCCCTACCAGGCGCCTGGCCTATTCCACGCTCAATGTATACCGTTCCACCGCCTTGATGATCTTGCGATAGCCGGTACAGCGACACAGATTCCCGGCCAGCATCTGCCTGATCTCCTCACGGGAGGGATGGGGATGGTGTTGCAGGTGATCCAGGAGCGTGATCAGGATACCCGGGGTACAAAACCCGCATTGGACAGCCCCTTCTGCCACGAATGCTGCCTGGAGCGGGTGGAGTTCACCATCCTGGAGCAGGCCGCGCACGGTGGTGACCTGTCGGCCATGCGCCTGGACGGCCAGGGTCAGACAGCTATTCACCGCCTGGCCGTCGAGCAGAACCGCACAGGCACCACACACCCCTTCCCCACACCCGTATTTGACCTCGGTAGCCTGGATCTCGTCACGCAGGAACTGGAGCAGGGTGCGGTGGGGAGGGGTACGACCCACCACCCGCTCTCCGTTCAATGTGAACTCGATCTGTACCATTTCCATCCTCTCTTCCTCCCCCGGGCGTAAGGTCTTCATCTTGACTCCTGGGGTTCCAGACCCAAAGCAGCAGCCAGGGCCCGGCGGGTCATGACCTGCGCCATCTGCCTGCGATAGGATTTCGGAATCTCTTCCTCCTCCGGCGGATCGACAATACCTGTGATACGCTCTGCCGCTTCCTGCAACAGTTCGAATGACGGCGTCTCACCCCGCAGGATCTCCTCCGCCTCGCCGGCTCGCAGCGGGCGATCAGCCACCCCAAACAGGGCCAGACGCACCTCACGGATCCGTTCTTCTTCCATCTGGAGAGCAACGGCAGCCCCGGCAATGGCAAAATCGTTGGCCCGGTACACGAGTTCGGCAAAGCCATACCGTGTAGAGACAGGAAGAGGGAAGCGGACGGCACGCACGATCTCTCCCGGCTCCAGGGCGGTCGTGTAGTACCCCTGAAAGAACTCCCCGGCCGGGATGAAGCGGGTCCGCTCCTTGCTTTGCACCTGCACCGTTGCCCCGAGAGCCAGGGCAACCGCACCGAGTTCTGCTGCCGGGTCGGCATGCGCCAGGCTTCCCCCCAGAGTCCCTCGATTGCGCACACGGAGATTGCCGATGTAGCCGGCCGCCTGGGCCAGAAGGGGTAATCGCTCCCGAATCCCGGCATCGGTCTCCAGGGTGCGGTGTCGCACCAGAGCCCCCAGCTCCACCCATTCCTCCTCGTAACGGATGGTGGCGAGTTCCTGGAGGGGATTGAGATCGAGGAGACAGGCCGGCTGGGCCAACTGCAGGTTCAGGATGGCGATCAGGCTCTGTCCCCCGGCGAGCGGGCGTACCTCCTCAGGAGCCTGGGCCAGGATATCCAGCGCCTCTTCCAGGCTCTCTGTCGCCTTATACTGAAACGGTTGTGGATACATGCTCCCTGTTACGCCTGTGCTGTACCACCTTGCCGCATGCGGGATGCTGCGGCTTTTACCGCACGGATGATGCCCAGGTACCCGGTACAGCGACAGAGATTACCCCGCAGGTATTCCCGGATCTCGGCTTCACCAGGGTCCGAATTTTCCGCTAACAGCGCCTTGCTGATCAGTATAAAGCCCGGAGTACAGTACCCGCACTGGGTTGCTCCCTGGTCGAGAAAGGCCTCCTGGACCGGATCGAGCCGGTCAGGAGAGGGTGCGATCCCCTCGATGGTGGTGATCGCACAGCCGTCGGCCGTGATGGCCAGGGTCAGGCAGGAGAGGACCGGCTTCCCATCGAGCAGGACGGTGCAGGCACCACACTCACCCACCCCACATGCGTACTTGGTGCCGGTCAGGTGCAGGTGTTCCCTGAGCACGTTCAGCAACAGCTCATTCGGGTAGACGAAAAGCGTCTCTGGTTTTCCATTGACCTGTAACTGTATCCGTTGCTGCTCCATC
>RFHZ01000935.1 GCA_003696125.1 Nitrospinota bacterium | reverse complement strand
CCCGGTGCTCTTTGTCTCTGCCCTTACCGGCCAGCGGGTCAGCAAGATCTTCCCCCTGATCCGGCAGGTCATGACCGAGTTCCGCAAGCGGATCCCCACGGCGGAGGTGAATGCCTTTTTCAGCGAGGCCTGGGAAAAGCGACATCCCCCCCTGTACCGGGGAAAGCGGGTAAAGCTTTACTATGCAACCCAGGCCAGGCACTCTCCCCCCACCTTCGTCCTCTTCATTAACGAACCGCGGGGTATCTCAGAACCCTATATCCGCTACCTGCAGGGACGCCTGCGCCAGGCGTACGGATTCGAGGGAGTGCCGATCAAGATTCTCTGCCGCCGACGGAGATAAGTCATGTATTTTCAAATCATTCCACTTCTTGACAAACGACCGAATTAGTGTTATCTTGCAACCCATATCTCGGAGTTGAGAAGCAAAAGGACCCTCACCACCAGGTGCCTATTATCATCACTCTGTCTTCCCGGTGAGGGACAGACGAGGGTTGGTAGTCCGAAGGAGGAAAAGATGAAGACGAAAGATTTTGCCATCCAACAGGTACGGACGATCGGTCTCCTATCCGATGGAGGCACGGGGAAAACCTCTCTGGCCGAAGCCATGCTCTTCGATGCCGGAGAGATCACCCGGCTGGGCAGCGTCGTGGATGGCTCTTCGACCATGGACTATGATCCAGAAGAATTGAAGCGGCAGGCATCAATCAGTGCTTCCATCGGGCACTTGGAATGGCAGAAGCATAAAGTCTTCCTGGTTGATACCCCGGGATATCCCAATTTCCTCACCGACACCTATGCCGCCCTGCGGGTCATCGACAGTGCCATCATTGTGATCAGCACCGATGCCGGGGTCCGGTTCCAGACCGAGCGGGTATGGCGCTGGGCAGAACAACGTCACCTCCCTCGTCTCCTCTTCCTCAACAAGATGGATCACGATCGTGCCAGCTTTGCCCAGAACCTGGAAGCCTTGACCAAAGCCTTCCAGGAGATCCCGGTGCCGGTTCAGGTCCCGGTGGGAGAAGGGGCCGGCTTCCGGGGAGTGATCGACCTGATCGAAGGGAAAGCCTATATTTACAGTGATGACAGCAGCGGGAAGTTTACGGTTGAGGAGGTCCCGGCAGAGCAGGCCTCCCTGGTCGAGGAATACCGGGAAAAGCTGATCGAACGGATCGCCGAGAGTGATGATACCCTGCTGGAGAAGTACCTGGGAGAGGGAGAACTCTCCGAAGACGAGGTGCGCAGCGGACTGCGCAAGGCGGTGTTGCAGGGGATGATCGTCCCGGTCCTGCTGGGTTCAGCCACCAGGAACATCGGGATCCAACCTGTGCTGGATTTCATCGTGGCGGCGCTCCCTTCGCCCCTGGATCGCCCTCCGGTAGAGGGGAAAGCCCTGCAAGGGGAGGAGACGGTCACCCGGAATCCTTCTCCGGAGGAACCTTTTTCCGCTCTGGTCTTCAAGACCCAGAGCGATCCCTATGCCGGGAAGCTGACCATCTTCCGGGTCTTCTCCGGCAAGCTCTCTTCCGATTCCTCCCTGTATAATGCGACCAAACAGGAACGGGAACGCATCGGCCAGATCTTCTTCCTGCAGGGGAAACAACAGGTCCCTGTCGGGGAGATAGGGCCAGGAGATATCGCGGCCGTGGCCAAGCTCAAGGTGACCACCACCGGTGATACGCTGACCGACGAGAAGGCACCGCTCCTCTTTGCCCCGATCGAGTTCCCCAATGCGGTGATTTCGGTGGCCATTGCCCCCAAATCGAAGGGGGATGAAGAGAAACTGAGCACCGCCCTGGCCAGGCTCACCGAAGAGGACCCGACCGTGCGGATCAGTCGGGACGAACAGACCAAGGAGCTCATCGTCTCCGGATTGGGCGAACTCCACCTGGAGGTGGTCATGGATCGCCTGCGCAGCAAGTTCGGAGTGGATGCCACCATGAAGACCCCGCGCATCCCGTACAAAGAGACGATCCGCACCAGTGCCAAAGCCCAGGGGAAGTACAAGAAGCAGACCGGCGGGCGAGGCCAGTACGGGGATGCCTGGCTGGAAGTAGAACCCCTGCCCCGCGGTGCCGGATTTGAGTTCGTTGACCGGATCGTGGGAGGGGTGATCCCCCGCCAGTACATTCCTGCCGTGGAAAAAGGGGTACGGGAAGCGATGGAAGAAGGCATCCTGGCTGGCTATCCGGTCGTCGATGTGCGGGTTACCGTGTACGACGGATCCTATCACCCGGTCGATTCCTCGGAAATGGCCTTTAAGATCGCCGGCTCTTTAGGATTCAAGAAGGCGGTGAGCGAAGCGAATCCGGTCTTGCTGGAGCCGATCGTGCGCATGGAAGTGATCGTGCCGGATGAGTGCATGGGAGATGTCCTGGGTGATCTGAATGCCAAGCGGGGAAAGGTATTAGGGGTGGAACCGATCGGGAGTGGACAGCAGATGATCAGGGCTCTGGTACCGCTGGCCGAGGTGCTTCGCTACTCCTCGAATCTGCGTTCCATGACTGCTGGTCGAGGCACGTTCTCGATGGAATTTTCCCATTACGAAGAACTCCCTGCCCATCTGATGGAAAGAGTGATTGCCGAGTCGAAGCGTGAAAGTGGAGAATAGCGTCCGACGTTCCGCTCTCTCCTCACTGGGAAGCCAGTGACCTGAACAGGCAGGTACAGGAGAGGTGGTCGGCAGAGGATATCCAGGCATACCGGTTGCTGCTCAGGATGGACAGAGAATGGAAACCGGCCTAACCGGGGAAGAGAGAGCCAGGAGAGGAGGGAGGTGGGAACCATGATCAAAGCAGATCTGGTTGATATCTTATATCAGAAGATCGGTTTTTCTCGTAACGAAGCAGCGGAAGCGGTTGATGCCACACTCACCGTGCTCAAAGAGGCGCTGCAGCGGGGAGAGAAGGTGCAGATCGTCGGCTTTGGTACCTTTGTGGTCCGGCAAAAACGGGTCCGGATGGGACGCAATCCCAAAACCGGGGAAGAGATCACCATTCCCCCCCGCCGGGTCTTAACTTTTCGACCGAGTAAGATTCTGCGAGATATCGTGAATAACTGTCAGCCTTAATCATTTAGAGGTCTTATGGCCCGCGAGATTCCAGAAAAACTCTTTTACAGGATCGGTGAGGTCGCAGAGATCACCGGGGTGAAACCGCACGTCCTCCGCTACTGGGAATCGGAATTCAAGATGCTGCGCCCCCGCAAAAACCGATCAGGACAGCGGATCTATGAGAAGCGGGATGTCGAGTTGATCCTGGAGATCAAAGAACTGCTCTACGATCATCGCTATACCATCCCTGGCGCCCAAAAGAAGCTGAACAGCATCTATAACAGGAAGGAAGGGGAGGAAGGGGAGCGGATAGGCCGGGAGAAGCTGCTCGAACTCCTGAAAGAGTTCAAGGAAGAACTCGAATCGATTCGGCATCTCCTCGAAATAAGGCATTGAATTTTGCTCGATATTCTGCTATGTTATAGAGCCTGAGGCGGTACCGAAGGCGAGAGGTCGGGGCGTGGCGCAGCCTGGTAGCGCACCTGAATGGGGTTCAGGGGGTCGGAGGTTCAAATCCTCTCGCCCCGACCAAGCAGAGGCAGCCGGTGCGGAAGAGTCCTGAGATCATATATGATCATTCTGGTATCGAACGACGATGGGATACATTCGGAAGGGTTAAGTGCTCTTGCAGCGCATCTGAGCAAAATCGGCCAGGTCTATGTGGTCGCTCCCGACCGGGATCGCAGTGCGGTGAGTCATTCTCTCACCCTGCACCGGCCCTTGCGGGTCCAGCAACTCCAGGAGCGATGGTTCGCCGTGGATGGGACCCCTACCGATTGCATCAACCTGGCTGTTAACGGTATCCTCAAAGGGAACCGGCCCGACCTGGTGGTGGCAGGGATCAACAAGGGGGCAAACCTGGGAGATGACATCACCTACTCGGGAACCGTCTCGGCCGCCATCGAGGGGACATTGCTCGGGCTTCCCTCGGTAGCCGTTTCCCTGGCGGGGAGACAGGAGTTTGACTTTACCGTGGCGGCGGAGTTCAGTGCCCGTCTCTGCCAGTTGATCCTGGAACGCGGATTACCAGAGGATACCCTGCTCAATGTGAATGTCCCACCCGGGTCGTGGGAGAGCATCCGGGGGGTGAAGGTCACCCGACAGGGCAAGCGGATCTACGGTGATGTCGTCATCGAGAAGACCGATCCGCGTGGGAAAAAATATTACTGGATCGGGGGGAGTAAGCCGGGCTGGGTAGAAAACGAGAGTGCCGATTTTCACGCTATCGCCCAGCGGTACATCTCGATTACTCCTCTCCATCTGGACCTCACAAACTACGCCGCATACCAGGAGTTAGAGAAGTGGGATTTTTCGCTGTAAAGTGATCGGGACGTGGCGCAGCCTGGTAGCGCACCTGCTTCGGGAGTAGGGGGTCGCTGGTTCAAATCCAGTCGTCCCGATCCACTTTCCCACTTCCTGACCGGTACCAACCATCATCGCTAACGGGGAACATGCACGGGCAACGGCGACCACGGATCGGTGTCATCGGGGCTGCCACGGGAAATCCCTCTACCCTGGCTGCTGCTTACGAAATCGGCAAGGGGATCGCCGCAAGAGGAGCCATCCTCGTCTGCGGCGGGCTCGGTGGTGTCATGGAAGCGGCGGCCCGTGGAGCCAGGGAGGGTGGAGGACTCACGGTAGGGATCCTGCCTGGCTGCGAGGCCACAGAAGCCAACCCGTACATCGACATCCCGATCGTCACCGGCATGAGCCACGCCCGTAACCTGCTCATCGTCCGCACCGCTGAGGT
>RFHZ01000012.1 GCA_003696125.1 Nitrospinota bacterium | reverse complement strand
AGACAAAACCCCTCTGCCCAGATCAGACCTCTTCTCCTTTTATTTTCCCATAGACCCGCAGAACAAGCAAGCAAAACCTGGACGAGAGCATACTTTACTCAGGCCTCCTGCGTCTGAAACGGGTATCCTTTTTCTTTGACCTCCTTCTCTGCAAAGGATATAATAAACACACAATAGGAATTATACATTTGACTGCTTACCCCCTTTATTGTTATTGTTGTTTGCTAAAAGAGTAAAGAGGCAAATCTCTCATTAAGGGTCATGGCGGATGAATCCACCCCAGCGTAATGCTCTAGACTCTATCCACATTTTGATCGCCGTGCAGAAGGTATTTCCCCGCACCGAAGCCGCTCGTAGTCAGCCTGAGAGCGCAGAGGCACCTGCCCACGACACCTTTACCTGCTGGTTGCAGGGACCACTACCCGACACGGCCACGCTGTGGCACGAAGCGCAAGGACTGGTCACCAAGCGGAGGGTGTTGGTGGGGGTGATACCACGCTGGACAAGCCCTCTGCCCACAAGATGGCGTCGGTCACCCGCCCTGGGAGTGGAAAACACCGCTGCGTGGCGCCTGCACCTGTTCCTTGTGACTTTCTCGCGACCCCAGGGGAATGGGAGATGCTGGAGCGACAGGGCTGGGGCATAGAGAGGAATCATCGGGGCCTCTCTACACCCTCGCTCTAACTGCGTAAGTCCTATCGATGCCAGGCCATTTCTATGGACATAGAAGCTGCTAACCAGGCGCTGCAGTGGACGCCATTTCTGCTGGCGTTCCATGGGCGTCACGGAGCTCTATCGTTAGGCCCAACAGGGTCCTTGTTTGTGGCCACCTTAGAAAGGAGAAAAACATGGCTATTCAATGGGATGCAACGTGGACGCATGGTCGCCGGGGAACTGTCGAGGGCGCTCTCGAGAGAATCACAAGGATGCTTTTGCGCTCTTACCTATCGATCCGAGTGGTGCGGAGTGATCAGCAGGCAAAGGCAACGTATGTTCAGCACTTTAGAGATCCGCTCTTGAATCATCTTCCCCGTGCCAGCAATATCATCCGGTTGATGCATGACCGTGTAACAACTCAGCAGGTTATGATAATGTCGTACGTCCCTAATCTCGCGGCTTTTAATGCCCTCGGCCTTGTACTGCCCCCAGGGATGTCATTCGAGACCATCGAAGCGTTCGTTATCCAGAGAGGAGTAGCTGCAGCCATGCCGCTAACAGTCTATATTGGGCCAGCTTTCTTTACTCACAATGTGTACATACCAAAAGCAGTAAATCAGCGCACGGGTACCGGCACGATCCTCCACGAACTGTCGCATGGTGTTGGCAACACCGCCGATCATGCGTATACGTGGGAGCCGCGCTATGCGAGTCTGACTGCTAACCAGCGCACGAACAATGCAGATTCGTATCGTGCCTACTGCCAGTCTTTTGATATGCTGTAACGCAGGACATGGAGTAGCACCTCAGTCGCATCATTGCGCCATTTATATGTGGCCTAACCATGGCCTTCACCTGGGTGGCAATGGCGCGTAGCGACATGGTCGCTAAAACGCGTAAGTCTTGTTTGTTCCTGGACAAACGTCCCTTGGCAAAACGTGCCCCCCTGCAGGGGGTGGGCAGGAGGGATTGAGCAGGGAGGGACGCAGCGGCGCTGCGCCCCTACCAGAGTCTGGTGCCTCTGTGCCTGGCCTTTCGCGGTGTTTTCTGGCAGAATGGCCAGGACAAAAATCTATGGTCAGAGACCTTGATGGATAACGTTGGGAACAGGAGGATATTCTTGAGGAGAGATCGATGACGACCTTTACAGTCGTGGCCACCGGTCTTCGCTTCCCGGAAGGGCCTATTGCCATGCCGGATGGGAGTGTGATCCTGGTGGAGATCCATCGGGGCACCCTGAGTCGTGTCTCCCCTGAAGGCAGCGTGAGCGTCGTTGCCGAACTGGGAGGTGGACCCAATGGTGCGGCCATCGGACCTGATGGGAAGTGCTATGTGTGCAACAATGGCGGGTTCAAGTGGTATGAACGGGATGGACTCCTCTTTCCCGGTCTGCAGCCTGACGACTATAGTGGGGGACGCATAGAACAGGTAGACCTCAACACCGGTGAAGTCAAAGTTCTCTATACCGGGTGTGATGGAGTTCCCCTGAAGGGACCCAACGATATCGTGTTCGATAGCACAGGAGGGTTCTGGTTTACCGACCCGGGGAAGCTCCGCCGCCATGACCAGGACCGGGGCCGGGTCTACTACGCCAGGCCAGACGGCTCGGAGATTCGTTGCGAGATCTTTCCCCTGGACAGACCTAACGGGATAGGGCTCTCACCGGATGAGCAGACGCTGTATGTCTCCGAGACCCTGACCGGCCGGGTGTGGGCCTTCCCCCTGGAGGCTCCCGGACGGGTCTCCTCCCGGCGAGGCCTGCTCGGGCATAGTGGAGAGCTGGTAGCAGGACTCCCTGGACTCCAGCTCCTCGATTCCCTGGCTATCGAGGCAGGAGGAAACATCTGTGTGGCAACCATCATCAACGGTGGGATTACGGTCATCTCTCCTGCAGATGGCCAGACCGAACACATCCCCCTGCCCGATGCGATCACGACCAACATCTGCTTTGGAGGAGAAGATCTGCGCACAGCCTATGTGACTCTATCCTCCACCGGCCGGCTGGTGAAGATGGCATGGCCACGACCGGGTCTGCCCCTGAACTTTTTATCGAAGTGAACAATACAGGGAGAGCATCATGACCGATACCCTTACCCCTTTTCTCATTGCCGCGGTACAGGCAACACCGGTTTTTCTCGATCGAGAAGCCACGGTAGAGAAGGCCTGCTCGCTGATCGCGGAAGCAGGCGCTGCCGGTGCCCGGCTCGCCGTTTTTCCCGAATGTTTCATTCCGACCTATCCCCTCTGGATCTGGTTCATTCCCCCTTATCGCACGCATGATCTCCGCGAGCTCTACACCGAACTCCTCGACAACGCGGTCACCATCCCGAGCGAGACAACAGACCGGCTGTGTGCTGCTGCGCGCAGCGCCGGCGTCCATGTCGCCATCGGTGTCAACGAGGTCAATGCCGAGGCGAGTGGAACCACCCTGTACAACACCATCCTCTTTATTGATGATTCAGGGAATATCCTGGGAAAACACCGCAAGCTGGTACCGACCGCCGGAGAGCGTCTGGTGCATGGGCAGGGGGATGGGAGCACGCTGGAGGTATACGACCTGCCTATCGGCCGGCTGGGAGGGTTAATCTGCTGGGAGTACTACATGCCGCTGGCACGGTACGCCATGTACGCCTGGGGAGCCCAGATCCTTGCCGCCCCTACCTGGGACCGGGGCGAGCCGTGGATCTCCACCCTCCGT
>RFHZ01000934.1 GCA_003696125.1 Nitrospinota bacterium | reverse complement strand
GCCCTGCTACAGGGAGTTCCCCTGTCTCCAGCCGGGGGGCCTGGGGCAAAAAAAGGTTGACAGGAAGGTACAGGACATGGTAAGGCTCATAGGGGAGAGAAGGGATCGGAAGACGCCAACAGAGAGAAGAGGAAAACGGAGTCTATGATGTGGGCAGAAGCCATCGTCGAGGAGTTGAAGGCAGGGGGGATCGAATACATCGCTTATGTCCCGGATGCGGTTCTGCAGCATGTGCTGGAGCGGATGGAGAAGGATCCGTTTTTCCGTTTGATCCCTACGGCGCGGGAAGAGGAAGGGATCGGGGTGATATCCGGGGCCTATCTGGGAGGGAAACGAGGGGCCATGCTGCTCCAGTCGAGTGGGCTGGGCAACAGCGTGAATACCCTGGCCTCGCTCAACGTGCCTCATCAGATCCCGCTGCTCATCCTGGTCAGCCAGCGGGGGGAGTTAGAGGAATTCAATATCTGTCAGGTACCCATGGGACGGGCGGTTCGCCCGATTTTTGATGCGCTGGGTATTCTGCATTTCACTTTACAGCGAGAGGAAGAGATAAGAAAGAGGGTACAGGGAGCGATCTTTTCCGCCTATTCTACCCGGCTCCCGGTTGCCCTCATCCTCTCCACCTTACTTACCGGAGGAAAACGTGGATAGGCTAACACTTACCCGCTTACTGATCGATCAGCTTTCCGACGAGCTCGTGGTCACCAACCTGGGCAAGAATACTTACGATCTCTACGCGGTGCGGGACCGGCCAGAGAACTTTTACACCTGGGGGGCCATGGGCCAGGCCTCCTCCATCGGGTTGGGGCTTGCCCTGGCGGTGGCCCCGCGCAAGGTCATTGTCCTGGATGGGGATGGTTCTCTGTTGATGAACTTAGGGGTTTTGGCGACCATTGCCCGTCAAAAGCCTTCCAATCTGATTCATATCGTCTGGGACAACGAGCAGTGGGCAGAGACGGGAGGACAGCCTACCCATACGGCACATGGGACCGACCTGGTCCGCATAGCGCAGGGAGCAGGAATTTCCCAGGCGGTTCAGGCCCGGAGTGAGGCGGAGTTTGAGCGCTATGTACAGCAGGCTCTTGCTCAGGATGGCCCCTGGTTCATCCTGGCCAAGGTTGTTGAACGGCACACCAGTCCCATCCCGCCGGTGGAGCCGGTACTGAACAAGAGGCGGCTGATGGAGGTGGTGACCGGTTCCAGGTCTTAGCGCCAGTCGGCTCCTCCGGCCCAGAACTCCTTTTTCCAGATCGGCACGATCTCTTTGAGTCGATCAATGGCGTACTCGCAGGCGGCAAAGGCTTCTCGTCGATGGGGAGCCGCGACCACGATGACCACGCTGCGCTCCCCGATGTCGAGTTTCCCCACGCGGTGGAAGATGGCCATGTCCTCTACAGGCCACTTCTCCCGCACCTCTGTCCCGATCTGTTCCAGTTTCTTTTCGGCCATCTCCTTGTACGCTTCGTACTGGAGATGATGGACCGGTTTCCCCTGGAAGGAGTTTCGCACCACCCCCACAAAGGTCACCACCGCTCCCGAGGCATCGGTGCGGACCTCATCGACTAGCGTTTCTACGGGCAACGGGTCTTCTGTGATCAGGAACCGTTTCTTCGGCGTGCTTTCCATCCCTGCTCCTCCACTTACCGGGGGAATAAAGGCGATCTCGTCTCCCTCGGCGAGGCGGTCCTGCGGAGAAACAAACTCCAGGTTGATCGAGAAGAGGAGGGAATCACGAAACCGTTCCATCTGGGGGTAGCGCTGGCACAGGGTGTTGAAGAGATCAACAGGGGTGCTTCCTGAGGGAACCTCCAGATCGATCTCCTTCTGGCCGGTGATCTCTTGTAAGGCGGCAAAGAATTTGGCGCGAACTTTCATCAGAACCCATCCTTTCCCTGCTGGGCTGCCCGACAGCGGGTACCTGCTACGCTTCTCTTTCTCCTCGCACCACGGTAACCGGACAGGGAGCCGTTTTCACCACGCGGTCTACCGTGCTGCCAAAGAGGGCATGTTCCGGTTTGGGAGCCCCATGGGCTCCTATTACGATCATATCGGCCTGGATCTCCTTGGCATAGCGGATGATCTCCAGAAAAGGGCTACCGGTCAGCACCCTGGTCACATGAGAGGGGAAGTCGGACAGATAGCGCTGTTGCAGCTTCTCCATCTGCGCCCTGGCTTCCTCTTCCATGCTCTTCTGTAGGGTGTCGAGGGGGACATCGGTGATGTAGACGCCGGTATAGGCGCGGAGATCGTGGACAACGTGTAGAACATGGAGCATGGCTCCCAGATCCCGGGCCAGGGTAAGGGCATAAGAGAGGACCCGGGTTGTGTTGGCGGAGAAGTCGACAGGTACCAGAATGGTTTTGATTTCACTCATCTTTCTGCTCACCGGATCGTTCTCTGTCTCCTCAGCAGCGACACTCTGCGGCACCATACGCGCAACACAGTCGTCTCTCCAGTCTGCGGCAGGCGTTCAGGTGGTATAACTCGCCAGCACCTTGTAACCGGCTTCCTGGATCCTGGCGGTAACCGGTTCCAGATCGATCGGCTCCAAGCGGAAATGATAGATACGATTGGCCACCTCTTTACTATAAGGAGAGATCCCCACGCTGATGATCTTCCCGCCGGCCTGTTGAATAATCTTGCTCACCTCTTCAAAGGCTTCCGGTTTTTCTCCCAGGATGACATCCAGGCGAGAGCTGGCCTTGATGAAGCCCATCATTTCGATAAAGACCTCCAGGATATCGGTCTCCGTAATGATCCCGACCAGCTTTCCCTCTTCGACGACGGGAAGACTGCCGATCTTGTAACGATAGATGAGCTTTGCCGCTTCTTCCAGCGGTGTCTGTGGGGTTACCGTGATCGGGCTGGTGGTCATGATCTCTTCGATCGTCGTTGTCTCCAGGAGGTAGTAGAAGCGCTCACCGGTGCGGGGAGAGGTTTCTGGAATCAAGGCCAGCTTGATATCCCGATCCGAGATGATACCGACCAGGCGCTCTCCATCCATAACCGGGAGATGACGGATACGGTGCTTCCGCATCTGTTCAAAGGCGGTAACTACCTTTTCTCTCCTGTCAATCGTCACCACGTTCTTGAACATCTTTTGCCCCACGATCATGGAAAGCTCTCCTTATCTTAGATTCCTATCCCTTCTGGACACCGCTTCCTCTTCGAGGAAAGGCCTGATCTAGAGCCTCCCCCTCTCCCCTCCAGCGGTATAGATGGAGAGCCCCTCCTCGGCTGGTACGGTTAGCGCTTCCCCTTGCGACCACTCCTTCTCCTGTCGCCAGCAGGGGAAGCGTCTCCCCCTCCCAGGATAGAGGGGGAGGCTCTACTATTTGGTCAGCAGACTGATGATGGCTCGACAAAAGGCGGGCAGATCGTTAGGAACCCGGGAGGTTACCAGATTGCCGTCGATCACCACCTCTTCATCCACATACTCGGCGCCGGCATTGACCAGGTCGTCCTTGATCGAGTGGAAGCAGGTCAGGGTCTTCCCTTTGGCAATACCGGCAGAGGCGACCATCCATCCGGCATGGCAGATGGCGGCAACAATCTTCCCCTGCTTATAGGCGTCAGCCACCAGGTTGACCATCGCCTTGCAGCGGCGCATCAGGTCTGGAGCATATCCACCAGGGATGATGATGGCGTTGAAGTCCTCGGCCTTGACCTGATCGGCCGTGGCATCGACTTTGACCGGGTAACCGCTCTTACTGGTGTAGGTATCTGCCGTTCCTGTACCTACCACGACCACCTCTGCCCCTTCTTCCTTCATCCGGTAGTACGGGTACCAGAGCTCCATCTCCTGATACATGTTCTCGGCTAAAATGGCGATCTTCTTCCCCTGCAGTTTCATCGTTCACTCCTTTCTAGCCCTGAATATACTCGTCCTTTTCTTTTGCCAACGCATTTTCTCTTGCCGAGGTGCTTATTAGTCTATCAGCCTCCATCCTGTTGTGCAACACTCTTTTTTGAGGGGAGGGTGAGGGGTGGCCCCCTGGGAGGCTCGGGAAGAGAAGGGGTGGAAAGCTTTTGGGGATCCAGGAGCCGGAGGAGGGGGATCAGTAGGAAGCGGCCAGACCGAAGTAGGAGCCGTTGCGGGCCCGGATGATATCATCCCGGCTTTCCTGCGCCGTGATGGATGGTTGGGTTTTGCCGTCTCGTCCCTTGCTGTACAGGTCATAATCGGTATTGAGGGGGGCGGCAGCAGAGTCTTTTCTCGGGGTGCTGGCCATGTCTCCCAGGTTGACATACTGGTACGGGTTGCCCCAGGGATCACGCGCATCCCCGTATTCGACCTCCTCCAAGGAGGAAGGGAGGGCATCATATTCGGCCTGATAGGCGGCGATGGCGGTTGCTATCTGCCTGATTTCGCTCATGGCCCGGACGATCTGGGCCTTGCGTACATGGGTGATGTAGAGGGGAATGGCTATGCCGACCAGGATGCCCATGACGGTCATGACAATGGAGAGTTCGATCAGGGTATAGCCCCCGTTCCGTTCACGTATCGATCTGGAAATAGGACAACTTTTCGGCAAGTCGTTCCCCTTTCTCCGCAACTCTGGCCATGTGCGTGATGATCTCCTCTCGCGATGCCTGCTTCACCACCGCCTGCAGCTCGACTATCGCCTTGTTCAGCTCTTCCTGTTCGGCCTGGATCTCTGCCATCTTGGTACGGAGGATAGAGACCATCTCGTTGATGACTTCGATGTCTTTATGCAGGTAGTCGCCATGCCGAAGGCGGAGAGGAGGGGGAAGGTGCCCCTGTTGCATGGCCTGAAGGAACTGGCGCAACCGGTACAGGGGGCCAGCGACCTTATGGGAGATGGCAATCGTATGCAGGCAGATCACCAGAGCGGCAATCAGGGCCACAGGCCAGAAGTGGGTATGGAGATACAGGAGCTGCTCGGCTGCCCGAGCCATCTCGGCGAAGTAGGCCTCGTCACCGTGTAAGCGCAGCATGAGGGGAGCAAAGAGCGCGGTACCGACGGCCAACAGAAAGAAGAGGAGATGGCAGAGAGAGAAAAGCACCAGATGATACTGCAGGTC
>RFHZ01000933.1 GCA_003696125.1 Nitrospinota bacterium | reverse complement strand
CCCACCGCTACTCTGGTAGGCACGGTACCGCCTGCCATCAAGACTCCTCCCCTGGCCGTAGGGGTCGATGAGTACCGGGAGATCGCCTACCTGGTCACCTCAGCCGGCATCCGTTTCGTTTCGTTGCAGGATGGAAGCCTGCTGGAAACCGGACACTGGGAGGTCCCGGCCGGGACCCGGATTGTGGGGGTTTCTACGTTGGGACGTGGCCCCTTTGCCCTGGGCCTGTCTGATGGTCACATCATCCCGGTGACGGTCCGGTTCGAGGTCAGCTTTAGCGACGGAGAGCGACAGATCACACCGGATCTGGTGGTAGAGGAGCCGCTGACCGCCGATCCTGCAGGCCGTCCGCTCCGTCTCCTCTCCTATGCCCTTACCGAAACCGGGCCGATCGCTGCCGCTGCCATTGGCCCGCAGGACCTGGTTCTGGTCTTCATCACAGAGCAGAAGGCCCTGATCGGTCCGGGTACCCGCGAAGAAAGGCACCAGAAGCTCTCGCTCCCGGTTCGGGGAACCATCAGCGCCCTCATCCTGGACAACCGGGGGGAAGACCTCTTTGTCGGTACCTCGACCGGAGAGCTGGTTCGTGTCGATATGCGTGATCCAGAGGAGCCGCAGCTCAAAGAGATCGTTTCCGCCACCCAGAAAGGGGTGGCCATCAGCCTGCTGGGCTTTCTGCTGGGGGATCGCACCCTGGTAGTGGGGGATGCGGCCGGAGGGGTCAGCTCCTGGCAGGTGTTGCGGGAAGACGGGGGAGAGCGCTCCCTGCACAAGATCCACGACTTTACTCCTCACCGGGGCCCGGTGGTGGCCTTTGCCCGGTCCAGGCGTGACAAGGGGTTTCTCACCGCTGACGACCGGGGTATCATTGCGCTCCGCTACGGCACGACCGGCAAAACGCTGCTCACCCTCCAGCATGCCGGACCACCTGTTGCCCTGAGCTTTGCACCTAAGGCCGACGGTCTCCTGGCCGTAGATGCCCGGGGACGTCTCACCCACTGGACAGTCCAGAATCCTCATCCCGAAATCTCCTGGCAGGCCCTCTTCGGCAAGGTCTGGTACGAGGGATACCCGGCACCGGCCTATGTCTGGCAATCGACCGGGGGGACAGACGATTTTGAGCCCAAACTCAGCCTGGTGCCGCTGATCTATGGAACCCTGAAAGGGACCTTCTATTCCCTGATCCTGGCCGTCCCGCTGGCGGTATTTGGTGCCCTGTATGCCTCGCAGTTCATGCATCCCCGCTTCCGGGGGATGATCAAACCGGTTATCGAAATCATGGCTGCCCTCCCCAGTGTGGTCCTCGGCCTGATCGCCGGCCTCTGGCTGGCTCCCTTCGTGGAGCGGGTGGCCATAGGAGTCCTCCTCATTCCCATCGTCATCCCGCTCCTGATCCTGCTTGTCCTCTTCTGCTGGCGTCTGTTCCCCCTCCACATCCGCCGGTGGCTCCGTCCCGGCACCGAAGTCTTTTTCCTGCTCCTCGTCGTTCTCGCCGGTGGCTGGCTCTCTTTACAGGTCGGCCATGTCGTGGAAGCGCTGCTGATGGGGGGAGATTACCGGACCTGGCTGCTCAACGTCCTGGGTCTCACCTATGACCAGCGGAACTCCCTGGTGGTCGGTTTTGCCATGGGGTTTGCCGTGATCCCGATCATCTTTACCATTGCCGAAGATGCCCTGGCCGGTGTGCCTCCTCACCTGATCGCCGGTTCTCTCGCCCTGGGAGCCACCCGCTGGCAGACCGCGCTCCGGGTGGTGCTGCCCACGGCCAGCCCCGGGATCTTCTCGGCCATCATGATCGGCTTTGGACGGGCCATAGGAGAGACGATGATCGTGCTGATGGCTACCGGCAACACGCCGGTCATGGACTGGAACATCTTCAGCGGTTTTCGGGCTCTCTCCGCCACCATTGCCGTCGAGCTGCCCGAGGCACCGTACGGGGGAACCCTGTACCGGGTGCTCTTCCTGGCCGCTTTACTCCTCTTTGTCATGACCTTTATCGTGAACACGGTGGCAGAAGTGGTACGGCTCAGGCTGCGGAGGAGGTATCAGCTCTTATGAGAAACTTCTGGAGGAGTGGTGATCCGTTTATCTGGCTGACCGGTGGTGCCCTGGCCTTTGCCCTGCTCATGGTGGCAGGCCTGGTGCTCCTCATCCTGGTCAACGGTCTCGGCTTCTTCTGGCCCAGAGATGTGGTGCAGCTGGTGCTGCGGGATGGCAGGGTGGTCTTGGGCGAAGTGGTGGAGCGGGAAGAGATCCCGCAGCCGGGTGCCCCTCCTGGTACTCCGCTTCATTACCGTCTTAAGGTCAAGCAGGGAAATCGGGACCTCTATGGGGCCGACTTTGTCTGGATCGACGAAGCAGAGATGGTCAAGCAGAGTAAACCGCTCGAGGCGATGGTCATCGAGCGCCGGGAATGGGGAAACTTCTACGGCTTTCTTAAGGCGGTACGGGAGGGAGAGCAGGTCATCGCCGAGGGAGCAGAGCAGGGATGGGAGGCGCTGGAAACCCTTCTTCCCCGGACCCTCCAGACCTACCAGGAGATCAGGCGGATCGAGAAGAAAGAGATCGGGGCCATCAACCATGCCCAGGAACAGATTCGCCTGAAGTTGAGGAGACTCGAACTGCAGGGAATCACGCAGGGAGCGGCCGTCGAGAACCTCCGGGCAGAGATGGCCCGGTGGCAGGCCAGGTATGAGAAACAGGTAGAGATCCTGCGGCGCTTGCGACAGAGCCTTACCGGCAGCATCGTTGCCCTGGCCGCTGGTGGTACGAACTGGCAGGAGGTCTCCATTCCCCTCTCCCAGATCGTGCATCCCTATCGTCCTAACCGGATGAGTATCCTGGATAAGCTCGGGTTTTATGCCGCCAAGTTCTGGGAGTTTGTCTCAGACGATCCCCGCGAATCGAATACAGAAGGAGGGGTCTTCCCGGCCATCTTCGGCACGGTGATGATGGTCATGCTCATGAGCATCGCGGTGACCCCCTTCGGTATCCTGGCCGCCTTCTACCTGCGGGAATATGCAAAGCAGGGACCGTTTGTCAGTGCGGTACGCATCGCCGTGAACAACCTGGCCGGTGTCCCTTCCATCGTCTTTGGGGTCTTTGGAGTCGGGTTCTTCATCTACCTGGTAGGGGGGACCATTGACCGGCTCTTCTTCCCTGAATCCCTCCCCACCCCTACCTTTGGGACCGGGGGCATCCTCTGGGCCTCCCTGACCCTGGCCCTGTTGACCCTCCCCGTGGTCATCGTGGCGACCGAGGAAGGACTGGCCGCCATTCCGGGAGGTATCCGTGAAGCATCGCTTGCCCTGGGGGCCACGAAGTTTGAGACGACCTGGCGGGTGGTTCTCCCCTCGGTCATCCCCTCCATCCTTACCGGATTGATCCTGGCCATGGCCAGAGCAGCCGGGGAAGTGGCTCCCCTGATGATCACCGGGGTGGTCAAGCTGGCCCCGGCCTTACCCATCGATTCCTTCTGGCCCTTTATCCATCTGGAGCGGAAATTTATGCACCTCGGCTTTCACATCTACGATGTCGGCTTCCAATCCCCCAATGTCGATGCGGCACGTCCCATGGTCTTTGCCACCGCCCTCCTGCTTTTAGGCATCGTCATCATCCTCAACCTGACCGCCATCGCGCTACGGAACCGGTTACGGAAGAAATACTATGCCAGCACAGCCCTATAGGAGAAGAGGATGAGTGAACGAGAAGTTTCTTACAACTTGCCGGCTATCTTCAAGGGGGGGTATACTCTTTGCAGATGTCAAACGGCATTCTTGAACGGGTCAGGGCCACAGCATCGAAACGGATTCTGTATTTACCTCATGCCATTCGGCAAATGTTACGCCCTGATCGCATGATTTCTCGGGAGGATGTCGAAAAAGCAATCTTCCACGGCGAAGTGATAGAGGATTATCCGGAAGATCCACGTGGGCATAGCTGTTTGATATGTTACTATGAACCGCCGGCTCGCCCCCTTCATGTGGTTTGTTCTCCAAAGGGAGAATATTTGGCGATCATAACGACTTATATCCCTGATCCAGCCGAATGGTCTCCAGATTTCAAACGGAGGTTATAGCTATGGAGTGTATGTATTGTAAAGGCAGGATGGTCAAATCAACAGCACCCTTTGATGTAAACCGTCAGGGTTATCACATCCACTGGGATGCTCTACCAGCATGGGTGTGTACTCAATGCGGGGAAGCCTACTTTGAAGGTGAAGAAGTTTCCCGTATCCAGAAAGCTATTTCTATTCTAGAGCGCGAGGTCTTTGCTCAGGAAGCGGTATAGCAGGAGCCTGAGTTTCGCTCCAGCCGACCGCGTACCGCGGCAGCTGAGCTTTGTCGTTAGGTGTCTAGACTAAGAGTTATGGACAAGAATCCTCCGTGGACGAGAGATGAACTTATCTTGGCGTTGGACTTATACTTCCGGGTTGGTAGAAGACAGCCTGATGCATCCCACCCCGAGGTAGTTGACCTGAGTCGTTTGCTGAACCAGCTACCAATTCATCCTCCGGAGGCAGGAGGGAGTAATTTCAGGAATCCTCAGGGTGTAGCGATGAAGCTAGGGAATTTCTTGAGCATTGATCCAGAGTATGAAGGAGTGGGGTTGAGTCGGGGGAGCAAGTTAGATCAGGAGGTCTGGGATGAGTTGGCGGGTGATTTGGAGAGGCTGCGTAAGGTAGCGGAGGCGATCAGGCAGAGCGTTCGGAGTGTGATAGGGGAGGGTAGCGCTGCCTACAAGGTACGGAGATGGGAAGGTGTAGAAGAGGAGTTTCCCGAGGGGCGTATACTCACGATATTGCATGTGCGGAGGGAGCGGAAT
>RFHZ01000932.1 GCA_003696125.1 Nitrospinota bacterium | reverse complement strand
GTATGGAGGAATCGCACTGCAGATCGCGCGTGAAGCACTACCCCGGGTGGAAGCCAAGGAAGGGGAAGAGCAGCCTGATCCGATTACCCTGGCCGTGGTGCAGCATCGACTCGAGTCGATCGCGCAGGAGATGGGCGAGGTGATGATCCGCACCACCATGTCCCAGATCCTCAACTCGAGTCGAGACTTCTCCACCGCCATCCTCGACGCCGAGGGACAACTGGTGGCCCAGGGGGAACATATCCCGGTGCATATCAGTGCCCTTCCTCCTGCCGTAGCCGCCATCCGGGATTACTTCGGAGAGGAGATCCAGGAAGGGGACCTCTTTCTCCTCAACGATCCCTACTTTGGGGGGAGCCATCTCCCGGATATCACCGTCATCTACCCGATCTTCTATGAAGGAAGGGTCTGCTTCTATGCGGTCAACCGTGCCCATCACAGCGATGTCGGCGGCGGGACGCATGGCGGGTACAACCCGGCGGCAACCGAGATCTATCACGAAGGGATACGTATCCCTCCCCTGAAGCTCTACGAGCGAGGAGTGCCGCGACGTGACCTGCTACAGATGCTGGCGGTCAATGTACGCCACTCGGAGAACTTTCTCGGTGACCTCAACGCCCAGATCGGTTCGGTCATGATCGCGGCCCAGCGTCTCTACACCCTCCTGGACCGGTACGGGGCGGAACGGTTACTGCGCTGTGTGGAGGAAATCCTGCAGGCAACGGAACGGCAGGTCCGGCAATTGATCGCAAGCTGGCCGGATGGGGTCTATCGGGGAGAGACCCTGCTCGATGACGACGGGTTTGAGCACAGCCGGATCCCGATCCGGGCCACGGTCACGATCCGCGGGGATAGCATGACCATCGATCTTAGCGAATCGAGTCCCCAGGTCACCGGCTTCATCAACAGCGCCTATGCCAACACCCGCTCCCTGGCCCATGTGGCCATCATGTACATGGCGCCGGCCGATACACCCAAGAACGAGGGATCGATGCGACCGATCACGGTGATCGCCCCCAAGGGATTGATCGTCAATCCCCATCCTCCAGCCCCGGTCTGCATGAGTACCAACCATTGCGGGGAGGAGATCATCGAAGCGGTGTTCAAGGCGCTGGCCCCGGCGGTGCCTGAGGCCATAAATGCCGGCTTTTCCCGGCGTCTCCGCTTTGCCATCACCGGCCGCGATCCCCGTACCGATCGCCGTTTCATCTGGCACTTCTTCTTTGCCCGCGGCGGTGGCGGGGCATCGTACGGACACGACGGCTGGCCGTGTGTGGGGGAGATCAATGTGGCCGGTGCCATCCGCAGTCCCAGCGTGGAAATTACGGAAGAACGCTTCCCCTTCTTCATCAAACGCTGTGACCTGCGCCCCGATTCGGGAGGAGCCGGCACCTGGCGGGGTGGCCTGGGTGCCACCTTTGAGATGGTGTATGAAGGGGCAGAACCGGCCAGGCTGAACACGGCCGGCGATGGGGTCATCATTCCCCCGTACGGGTTGTTCGGCGGTGAACCGGGGAAGCCGCACCTCTATAAGCTGATTTCGGATGGAAAGGAACGGGTGCTCCGCTCCAAAGAGACCGGTATAATGGTCAAACCGGGAGACCGGATCATCTGCCTTTCGGCCGGGGGTGGGGGATACGGAGATCCCCAGGCCCGGTCTGCAGACAAGCGGGCCTGGGACCTGAAAAACGGGTACTGTACAAAATAGCCTGGCGGGGAGAGATCAGCGCGCCTCCAGCAGCCGGTAGCTCACATTCCCCATGGCCACCAGCCTGCCGGTTGCCGTAGTGGTGATCTGCACGGTGTTAAAGAACATCTCCTCTGAGCGCTGCTGGAGACAGGCATCGGCGGTCACCTCCTCCTGCGCACTTCCGCAAAAGCTGAGCATCATCCCGACCGTCGCCCCCCGCGAGTTGAGGCGCTGCGGGATGGTCCAGGAGGCTACCGTGCCGGCGATGTCCATCAGCGAGGCGATGGCTCCCTCGTGTACCCTCCCCTGCTCATCACAATGGTCAGGCGTACAGGGCATGGTCAGCCGGACCCGTCCCGGACTCCGATGCACCTCCTGTACCTGCAACTTCTGCAGGTATTTCCCCTTCTCCGGCAGGGGATAGGGGGGGAGAAGAGGGGTGGGAGGAGGCAGCAGGACCGGTTTTTCATGGCGTCGTATCGGTTGTCCGCCATAGTGGGGGGCCCGGTACATCAT
>RFHZ01000931.1 GCA_003696125.1 Nitrospinota bacterium | reverse complement strand
TTGATAGAGGGCATCGATAAGGTCGGCCCATCCTTTTTGCACATGAGGTGTTCCGATCACCAGCCACTGCCGGGGAAAAGCCAGGGCTTTGGGTTTGGGGGGAAAAAACTCCGAGTCGTAGAGGGCATTCGGTACCAGCAGGATCTCTCGTTGCGGATCCCATGCCTGGACCCTCTGCTGCAACTCCTCTCCCACCGCCATGATCAGGTCATACGCATGACAGCGGTATTTCTCGTAATCCCGTCTACTCATCCCCCCAGAACGCAGGAATATGGCACTCCTGGCGCCACACCACCTGGCCAGCCTGAGGGCCAGGAGCCCTTCCGGGTGATCGTTGGCATGCACGATACGCGGCCGGATCCCTAGAGCAGCCAGGCGTCTCCCGACTCTGGCCACAAACAGGAAGTTTTGGAAGAGCCGGCCGGCCAGGGAACGGGAGCTGGGAAAGGGGTGGATGAGATAGCGAATCCCGATGCTGTCACACTCTGCCGTCAGCCATCCCTTCTGGCCGGTTAGGAGGACCGGAGACAGGGCCTGGAGGCGAGGGTGACGCAACAGGCGGGCCAGGCTGGCCTGTGCCCCGGCTTTATGAGCTCGTTTTTGTAGAAAGACGATGCTCACTCTCTCCCCTCTCCATGACACGAAACATTATCCACCGGCTTCTCCTCCAGGGGGTGAAGAAGCGCTGCTCCGCCTGGCCACCACGTAGAGGTCATCCCCCACCCAGTACCGGCCGAAGAGGAGGTTACGTATGGCATAGGCCAGGGTGCGGCGGAGGGAAGGGGGACGCGGGGAGCACTCTCCCGACTCCATCACCTCCCAGTGGTTCCGTCGCAGGAGCTTGCCCAGGGCGGAGATGGGGTAGGGACGGACATGGGTGGGATCGCGCCAGAAGTCCCCCACCGCTCTCCGGATATTGGCGATGTTCGGGGTTACCACGATGAAGAGGGCTCCCGGAGGCATCACCTGGGCCAGGAGCCCAAACATCTCCTCTACCTGGGCAGGGAAGAAATGCTCGACGATATGGGAGGCAAAACAGCCGTCATACTCTCCTACCTTTACCTGCTTGAGGAAGGTAAAGAGATCAGCATTGACCACATGCAGACCCCTCTCTCGAGCCTGGGTACACAACGCCGCATCCAGTTCGATCCCGGTCCCTCTGATCCCGGCCTCCCTGAGCATTTCCAGGAAATATCCCTGTCCAGAGGCGATGTCCAGGACCGCTTTACAGGACCGGAACCGCTGGACAAAGGGTTGAAAATAGCGATATGCAACTACCCTGTCACGGCTGTCAGCGATATGCACCCTTCTCTCCTGCCTTTAGTTATTAGGACCCTGCTCTGGATGCCTGCGTACATACTCGATGACCTCCTGGTAAGGGAGTACCTGATGGGCCAGGTTTAACTCCTGGTAGAGACGGCGTACCAGGACCAGATCCGCTGGGGTGTCCACGGTCCAGCGCAGATCCGAGTTGTCCACGACATCGGTGACCGACCGGATAAGGAAGAGTTCTGGATGTTCCCAGCGGATATAGGTGGTCACGTGCTCACGGGCCGCAGCAGATCGAGCCAGGCGTCCCACCCGTTCCAGCACATCACGGAACAGGGCTTCTGCATCCAATCCCTGCGGGAAGGTGCGTTGAATCACGTTAGAGGCGTAATCGCAGCCTGCGCTCTGCTGCTCCAGCTCTCCGATCACCCGGTCCACCACGCCGGGATCGATCAGGGGACAGTCGGCCGTGATCCGCACCACGATATCGGCCCCGGCTTCCCGTGCTGCACCGAGGTAGCGGGAGAGCACATCCTCTTCCTCGCCTCGAAACCAGCGCACCCCCTCCTGCTCGGCCAGTCGCACCACCGGGTCATCCGTGACCTGACCGGTGGTGGCCACCACGATCTCATCTGCCCGCTGGCAGCGCTTCAGGCGACGAAGCTGCTGGGCCAGCATGGGACGTCCACACAAATCGAGAAGGACCTTTCCCGGCAAACGGGTTGAGGTCATACGGGCCTGCACGATCAGCACCCGCTTCATCGGATCAGCTCCCAGCGTAGCGGTGTTCCCCGCGGGATATCCTGCGCCGCATGCCGGCCCAAAACGACCGGGAGGTAGCGGGGAGGTAAGCCATGACCTGGTCGAATGGAGCGGACATTCTCCCGGGTGAACTCCTCCCCCTCTCGCACATCCTGGACCACGAACAGGGAACGGCGGAACAGGCGGGTAGAGGATTCAGAGGGACTGCCTCCATAGCAGACCGTTCCCAGCGCTTTCTCTGCTACCCGTACCGCCTCGACCATGGCCTTGAACTCGTGCGGCTCCAGGGAGAAAGCGCTGTCCGGTCCCGGCCTCTGCCGGGAAAGGGTGAGGTGCTTCTCGATGAGGCAGGCCCCCAGGGTGACGGCGGCTACCGGCACAGCGATACCGGTTGTGTGATCCGATAGCCCGACCGGTACCTGAAAGGCCTGCTGCAGATGAGGGATGGTGCGCAGGTGCATCGCTTCCGGGGGGGCCGGATAGGCGCTGGTGCATTTCAAGAGGATGATCTCCTCTCCCCCTGCCTGCCGGATCGTGTCCACCGCTTCCTCGATCTCTCCCAGGGTGGCCATGCCGGTCGAGAGGATGACCGGTTTTTGGGTTCGCGCAATGCGTTGCAATAGAGGCAAATCGACCAGTTCAAAGGAAGCGACCTTGTACGCCGGCACCCCTAAATCCTCCAGAAAGTCTACCGCCGTCTCGTCAAAAGGGGTGGAGAAGAAATGGAGTCCCAGGTGTCCGGCAACCTCTTTGAGCCGGGGATGCCATTCCCAGGGGGTATACGCCTGGCCGTAGAGGGCATAGAGGGTCTGCTTATCCCATAACGTTCCCCGGATCTGAAAGTACTCGTTGTCGCAATCGATGGTCAGCGTATCCGGCGTATACGTCTGCAGCTTTACCGCATCGGCTCCCGCTTCCCTGGCCGCTTCCATGATCCGTACCGCCTGATCAAAATCCCGGGCATGGTTGGCCGACATCTCGGCCACGATGTAGACCGGATGGCCGGGACCGATCCGGCGACCGTTGATGGTGATGCTCCCATCTGCGTCCTTCACTTCTCCTCTTCCTCCTCATAGGCGCGTGCAAAGATGACACACCGATGCCCGTATTTCTCTACGATCTGCACCTGCCGGAAGCCTGCCTTCACAAAGGTTCGCAGAGAAGGGGTGTTCTGCTGGAACACGGTTCCGATCACCCGCCGGGCCTGAAGCCTCTGGCAGGCCTGCTTCCAGGTCATGGCCAGCATTTTGCTCCCCAGGCCTTTCCCCCGGAAGGCCGGGACCACGGCCAGATGAACCTCGATCGTCTCCGCGTCGATGCGATCGTATCGGATCTGGGCTGCCAGCACACCGCTGTACTCCACCACCCAAAAACAGGTATCATCAGCGGTCACCTTTTCCTGATACCACTCCAGGTGATGGGGGAGCGGGATCGGTTCTGGATGAAAGGAATACTGCCGGACAACCGGGTCGTTGGCCAGCCGCCAGACCGGGAGGGCATCCTCAAGTGTCGCTTCCCGCAGTTGAACATACCGCTCGTCCAGGACGCGTCCTTCCAGGCCGGTCATGATGGAAAGGAGACGTGCTGTCCCCTGTCCATCGACCAGCTTCCTTCCGTTCTGGCTCAGGGCCAGCCGTTGATGGAGATCTTGACAGAGCGTGGCCAGCAGATCGGCCAGGACAGAGGCCGTGATCTGCTCCGCTTCTCCCGCATTTACCGCCACTCCTGCCCGGTGCAGGCTCTGCGCGTTGGCTCGCTGGTTGGGAGCCAGGCTCAGGGTGAGGGCCGGAAGCCCCATGAAGGCCGCTTCCCAGCAGGTAATCCCTCCTCCCGAGACCAGTACATCGGCCCAGGCCATCCATTCCGGCATGCTCTGCACATCGCTGAGGAGACGGATCGGTAGAGAGGAGGAGCGGACCGCATCTTGCAGGCTGGGGAGGTGGGGATTGCTTGCTCCCACGATCACCACCGCTTCCATATCATCGATGCCGACCTGCTGCAGGGCATGTATCACCGTGAGGGTGACATTGTCCGGATCGCTTCCCCCCAGTTGCAGGGCCACGGGATGCTCGAAAGCGTCAAACCCCAGCAGGCGCGACCGATCGCCAAAGAGAATCGCACCCGTGGTC
>RFHZ01000930.1 GCA_003696125.1 Nitrospinota bacterium | reverse complement strand
TATGGATCCCCGGCGCCTGAAAAAGGAGTTTGGGCAGGACCTGGCCTTTTGGGGGGCGATCGATACCCATCAGGTCCTCCCCTTTGCTACCCCCCAGCAGGTGAAGGCAGAGGTGAAACGGCGGATAGAGGAGCTGGCCACCGGGGGCGGGTATGTGGTCAGCTCTGTCCACAACATCCAGGCCGAAGTGCCCCCGGAGAATATTGTGGCCATGTGTGAGGCGGTGTTGGAGTATGGCTACTACGAGCACTGAGAGAAGACGACGCGAGCTCAAGGAGTTGTTCGCCACCATCCAGAGCCGTTTTCGCACCGTGCGCCATACACTGGCTTTTGGTCCCTACCGTATCCGTATCCTCCGTCTTGCCGACCCGGATGCCCTCCTCGACCAGATCACGGAGGAGGAGTTCCAGCAGGAGGAACGATTGCCTTACTGGGCCGAACTCTGGCCCTCCTCTATCGGCCTGGCACGGCATATCTGGAGATGGGTGGAATGTGCCGGGCAGCCGGTGCTGGAACTCGGGTGCGGCCTGGGTCTGGCCGGTCTGATCGCGGCCCAAAAAGGGGGAGAGGTCACCTTCACCGACTATGAACCGGATGCCCTCCTCTTTGCCCGCTATCACGCCTTGCTCAACCGTTGTCCTTCTGTCCATTTCCGGCTCCTCGACTGGCGGCACCCTGACCTGGAGGCTTCCTTCCCCTGGGTTATCGCCTCAGATGTCTTGTACGAGAAGCAGAATGTCTCCCTCCTCTTCTCCTGTGTCCAGCGCTTCCTGCTGCCGGGAGGAACCTTTATCCTGGCCGATCCTTACCGGCCGGCTGCGGCCGGCTTTTTCCGCCTCATGGCCCGGGAAGGGTACCGGCTGCGGCGCACCGTCCAGCCGGTGACGCTCGATCAGTCTCTCTCCTGGATCGGCATCTACGAATTTACCCGGGAAGAGACCGGGAAAGGCAGGGGATAGAAGTGGGGGTTGCGATGGGAGAGAGGCCGAAAGGGGCTGAGG
>RFHZ01000097.1 GCA_003696125.1 Nitrospinota bacterium | reverse complement strand
TAGAGCTGGACTAAGAGGCAGTTTTTTTCCTCCAGGTTGGAGCGGAGTTTGGCCCGAAACCACTGCTCGTTCCACAGATCCCCTACCCGGATACCGGTACGTGCCGCCTTATCGGTGTACGCCGGCCCGATGCCCCGTCCTGTGGTTCCGATCTTCCCCTTGCCCAGGTGGCGCTCGCGTACCTGGTCCAGAATGCGGTGATAGGGCATGATCAGGTGCGCTCTCCGGCTGATCAACAGGTTGGAATCCACTGCCACGCCTTGTTCCTTCAACTCTTGAATCTCCTGGAGGAGTAAGGCCGGATCTATCACCATCCCTCCCCCGATGATACACCGCTTTCCCGGGGAGAGGATACCGCTGGGAATGGAATGGAGAACGTAGCGCTTTCCTTTGATTACCACCGTATGTCCGGCATTGGGCCCTCCCTGATAGCGGGCAACGATATCGGCCCGTTCTGCCAGGAGGTCAACGATCTTCCCTTTCCCCTCGTCTCCCCATTGGGTACCAACAACTGCGATAGACGCCATCCTTCCTCTCCTTTTATCTGCGTGGAGGGTCCCCCTGTTTCCCTCTCTGACTTTCTACAAAAGCAACGATCTGATCCATCTTCACCTTTACCTCTCTCTCCGGTGGATCGATCTCTTTGAGCAATACTTCATCTGCGGCCAGCCCCGGTGTTCCCAGGATGATCCCCTGGGCGATGCGCATCTGCCGGGCATAGGCGAGGGAGCCGGCCAGCTCCCGCCGGATGATATCACGAGCCACCCTGAACCCTCGTGCCCGGAGCTCCTTGGCAATCCGTAACGCGTTGCGTTTATCCGGGGAAAAATCGATGATCAAGAAATCGACCGCCTTTCCCGGTCGGAAGGTGCCCTGCTTCTCTAAGGCCAGGATCAGCCGCTCGATATCGATGGCAAAACCGGTCGAAGGGCATTCTTCGGCGAATTTGCCGATGAGGTGGTCATAGCGTCCCCCACTGCAGATGCCATAGCCGAGATGGCTGGTAAACCCCTCAAAAACGACACCGGTATAGTAATCGAAACCCCGAATCTCGCTCAGATCAAGCAGGATGTACTCCTCCAGTCCATAGACCTGGAGCATCTCGTACACGCGCACCAGGTTCTCCAGGGCGGCCCGGGACCCGGGGTTATTGGCCAGCGCCTCGGCCCGGGCAAAGACCTCTTCTTTGCCAAAGAGGGTGGGAAGCTCCAACAGGACGTTCCGCTGGGCATCGGAGAGGTCGAACTCCTGGAGGAGCGTCTCTAACCCTGATCGGTCTTTTTTGCGCAGGGCCGTCTTGATCTTTTCCTCTTTCTCCCGACTCAATCCCAGCTCCTTGAGCAGGCCTCGCACATACTCGACCTGGCTTACCGCGATCTTGAAATCGACCAGCCCCGCCTCTTTCATCGATTCCACCGCAATGGCGATCATCTCGACATCGGCCTCTGGGAGGTCGAGCCCGATCAGTTCCACACCGGCCTGATAAAACTCCTGCTGGCGAGCCACCTGGGGGTAGTGATGACGAAAGACATTGCTGGAATAGCAGAAACGGAGAGGTTTAGGATGATCTTTGAGGACGGTGGCGGCAATCCGGGCGATCTGGGGGGTAATATCGGGACGTAAGACCAAGAGCCGACCGCTTTCGCGGTCCACCACCTTGATCGTCTGGTCTTCAAAATCCGCTCCCAGGCAGGGTGCCAAGACATCGTAATACTCGAAAGCCGGGGTAATGATCTCCTGGAATCCCCACCGAAAGAAAACGGAGAGGAGGCGGTTTTCGATCTCGCGTTTTTGGGCCGCCTGTACCGGCAGGAGGGCTTTTACCCCCTTGGGAATTTCCGTACGGGAAAGCATGATAACTATCCTATGGTGTCCGCTCTCTGTCCTCTCTACCCTGCAAGGGCAGCGGTAGAAAATAGCAGACCGCAAGACCGTTTGTCAAGAAAAACCCGGAATTTCTCTCCCCCTCTTGACCCGTCGCTTCCCGTCCGGGATAATGAAGACCGTTCCTCTATGAAGAGTGTAGGGTAACGTTGAAGACTCCAGAGGGGATGGAGAGAGGAGGATAGGGCAGCGTGGTAGAGTGGATCGGTGCCGCAAGCGGACTGGGGTGTGCCCTCATCTGGGCCTGCGACAGCATCATGCTCAAGACCCAGATGACCAAACTGGATGCCCTCATGCTCAACCTGATTCGGTGTTGTTTTGCCTCCCTCTTCTTCCTGCTCCTCCTCCCCCTCTTTGGCCAGGTTGACCGCCTGTTCACCACTCCACCCCTCTCTCTCTTTCTCCTCCTCCTCTCTGTCTTCTTCAGCCTGGCCATCGGGGATACGCTCTACTACCAGAGCATGGCGCTCCTCGGCGTATCTAAAAGCCTTCCCCTCTCCAGCACCTATCCCCTCTTTACCCTGCTCCTGGCCACCCTTTTCCTGGAGGAACCTTTTACCTGGCGTCTGGGGGTGGGAGCCGTGCTCGTGATCGCCGGGATCTATCCCTTATCCATTCCTCCCCGGGCGCTTCCCTCCTCCCCTGCTCTCCTCCCCTCTGCCCTGCATCGCAAGGGGGTCTTGTTCGCCCTTCTCGCCTCTCTCTGCTGGAGCCTCTCCATCATCCTGCTCAAGGTCAGTCTCCTCGACCTGGATACCATCACGGCCAATGCCCTGCGCATGCCGGCAGCCACCTGTATTCTGGCCCTTCTCGCCTCTCTCTCCCAGAAAAAGGATCCCTATCTGCGGGTTTACGACAAGCGTCTGTTCCTTATCCTCGCCCTTTCCGGTGCCTTGAGCACCGGCATCGGCAGTCTCCTCTACCTCACCGCTCTTCGCTATGCCGGTGCGGCCAAGGCGGCCATCTTTAGCGCCACCTCCCCCCTCTTTGGCGCTCCCCTCTCCCTCCTGATCCTCAAAGAGGAGCTGACCTGGCCGATCGTCCTCGGCATCCTCCTCACCGTCCTCGGCATCTGGCTGGTCTTATAGCCGCTAACGCTGTGTCAAGACCTTTTCCGTCTCCCTGGCCGTGCGGGGGAGAAAGCAGGCTGCCAGCACGGCCACCAGCGGCAAGAGCATGAGCAGTTGCAGGGCATGGGCGATCCCCAGGATATCGGCGAGTTTTCCCAAGCCGGTAAGGGCGATACCGGCAAAACCCCAGCTAAACCCCATGACCAGACTGGAGGCGGTACCGGCCCTCTCCGGCACCAGTTCCTGGGCAAAGGCAACCACCACCGGATTGGTCGCCTTGACCGCCATGCCGGCCAGGGCCAGGAAGATCATAGAGAGCAGGCCCTGGCTCTGAAAAAAGCCGAAGAGAAAGGGGGTGATGCAGAGGTTGGAGAGGATGATGATGGTCCGCCTCCCCCAGCGATCCGACCCGTATCCCCCCAGCAACCCTCCGCCGGCCCCGGCCAGGGAGAAGAGGCTGAGGGCCAGCCCACCGGCGAATAAGGAACGTCCCTGCGTCGTCAGGAGCAAGGGGAGAAAGGTGTTCATCCCCTGCTGGATCAGTGAGCGCAGGATCACCAGGAAGGAGAGGAGAAGGAGGGGTTTCCAGTGGGGAAGGAAGGCCTCTTTTATCCGCATCACCTGCCCTTTCCCCCCTCCCCCTGCTGTTTTGGGGAAGAAGAGGTAGAGCAGTGCCACGGTGATTATTCCCGGAAGGGCGGCGATCCATGCCCGCTGCAGGCCGACCAGAGAGACAACGCTGATGATATAGACCGGTCCCAGGGCCATCCCCAGGTTTCCCCCCAGCAGGAAGAGGGAGATGCCGAAGCCTCGCTGCTCTTTTACCAGGGCACCGGCGGTGGAGACCGCCTGGGGGTGGAACATTGCCGAGCCTATCCCGGCCAGCAAAACGCAGAGCACGGCCACCGGATAGGAAGGAACAAGACCGAGCAGGCTCATGAACCCGATCGCAATCAACGGTCCTCCCAGGATAAAATAGCGTCCCTGCAGGTTATCGGCGATCATCCCGGCGACCGGTTGTAAAAAGGAGGAGTTTAAGGAGTAGAAGGAGGCCAGGGACCCGGCCAGGGTCAGGGAGAGGTGGAGTTTCTGTACCAGCAGGGGGAGCAGGGGGGAGAGAAAACTGGAGGCGGCATCGTTAAAGAAGTGGGCGATGCTGAGCAGTACGAAGGCTCCTCGCTTTTGAGGACGGGTTTCCACGCTCGTCTCCTTTGCTAGGGTTGTCCTTCTCGTTCTCGAGCCCTTCCCATCTTACCTCACCCGGGGAGGAAGATCAACGACAACTCCCCCTCTTATCCCGGAGTGCAAACCCTGTGCCGGACCCGGCAACAATTTTATTGCTCCGGGACCAGGTATTTGCTATAATGAACTGATTTTAAGCTATCTATTAAAGTCTCTTTCTCTCCTCCTGGCCGAGAGAGGCTTTTCCCCGGGATGGGGGATTGGTGAGGGGAATGGATTGTATAACTCTTTGAAAAAAGGGGCATTAAAAAGTTATCCACAGGATGTGGATAATCCTGTGGATAACTGCAAAAAGATGGTGATTTTGTTCTTTTGATGCGGGGAAAAAGAGGGATTTCTAACGCCTTACAAATCAAATAGATACATAATTTCCCTTTCTTTTCAATAGCTTAGCCTGTGGATAACCCTGTGGATAACTTGTGGATAACCCTGTGGATAACTTGTGGATAACTTGAGCCTGTGGATAACTCGGAAGTTATCCACAGGTTATCCACAACTTTATCCACAGCCCCCTCCCTTATAAGGCATTGAAAAAACGGGGATTACAAAGTTATCCACATTATCCACAGCCCCTACTACTACTACGATCTTTCTCATTTTTTAAAATAGTAAAAATAGTTAACCGGCTGGAGAGAGGACGTAAGAGAAAATGGAAATCACCATTACCCGAGAAGATTTTCTCAAAGGTTTACACCGTATCCAATCGATCGTGGAACGGAGGAACACCACTCCGATCCTCACCCATTTCCTCCTGGAAGCCACGGCAGAAGAGGTGCGGATCAGTGCCACCGATTTGGAACTCGGCTTTCGTGGTACGCTGGCCGCAGAGACCATCACCCCTGGCAGCCTGGCCCTTGCCGCCAGACAGACCTATGACATCGTGCGAGAACTCTCCTCCGAGACCCCGATCACCCTGACCGCGCTGGAGAATAACTGGGTGCAACTCACCGCTGACCGGGCTGTCTTCAAAATCCCCAGTCTGCGGGGAGACGATTTCCCCCCTCTCCCCTCTTCGGAGGAAAAGGATGGCATAGAGATTAACGACCAGACCTTCCGCGAGATGATCGGGAAGACCATCTTCTCCATCTCGCAAGACGAGACCCGGTTTGCCCTCAAGGGTGCCCTGTTTGCCTTACACGACGACGAGATGCGGATGGTCTCCAGTGATGGGCACCGGCTGGCGTACATCAGGCGACCCCATGCCGGGATACCCACCCCGCAGGAGGTTATTGTACCGAAAAAGGCGCTGGAAGAGATCCGAAAGCTGTTGGAGGAGAGCAAGGGGGAAGAGGAGACCTCGTTCCTGGGTGTCGCCGGCAGCCATCTCATCTTTAAGAAGGATGATGTGCTCCTCACCAGCCGTCTCATCGAAGGACAATTTCCCCCTTACGAACAGGTGATCCCTCGCGGATACGAGAAGCGGGCACTCCTCAACCGCGAGATGCTTTTAGGGGCCCTGAAACGCGTCTCCCTCCTCTCCAACGAGAAG
>RFHZ01000929.1 GCA_003696125.1 Nitrospinota bacterium | reverse complement strand
TGCCTCGACTGCCCGTTGCGCCACCCGCTGAGTCAGGCGATGGATCGTGGCCGGCGATAACACCCCTGCCGTGAGTGCCGTCACCGTACGCACCACCTCTCGGAACGGCATCCGGCTGGCCAGTGCCACGACTTGTTCTGTCAGGTTTGGTGTCGCCGCGTGCGCTGGTGGCCAGCCTAGGTACTCGTCCAGCAGGAAGTGATACGCCCCCTGCTCGTCCTGATACGGGCGTCGCCGCATGCGGAGGTCCCCACAGCGGGTGACCAGGGTGCGCTCCACCCACCCCGTATTTTTCCAGGTGGCGGGGCGTTGCGCATGGAGGCGTTGCTCGAGGGCCTGCAGGCGTTGGACCGCCTCGTGCCGGCTGAGGGTGTTGAGAAAAACACCTTCCTTTCCTCCTCAGGAGTATACAAATCGATGGCTCTCTTGGCTACCAGTAACTTGAGACAGATACTGCAGGAAGTTTCCTCTTGCGTTTTTGCGATCTTCTCTGCATAGTATAGAGATAAACAGGAAGCGATATGTTCCCGATCCTGGGGATTTTGATGGCTATCCTGCGCGTCCTCGACTCTACTGTTTGCGTAGGGAATACTCACGGGTATGGGTGACTCCTGCCGATAAGACCAGAGCCTTCCCTGGGTGAGGGAGCGGATGGGAAACTACGGGAGCCCTTGGGGAGGACGGCTTGCATATTTTCTCGCCACCCAGCACTTTCCTCACAGAGCCAACAGAATACCTGCATTTGACATCGGCCCTGGCCTGGAGAGTAAGTAGGGGGTGAGCTTTCCCAGGACAGGAATCAGAGAAGAGGAACGGAAAGAGCCCTTTTGTCTCCTTTTGGGCTTCGGTGTTCTTCTATGAACCAAGGGTGTGCCGGCACATAGGAAACATCGCTGAAAAAGGGCGGGCTCCTCTGGATCTCGTCAGGAAACTCTCTTTGGAGACAGGTCAATTTGGAGGGGCTTTTCTTTTCCCTTCTTCCCAAGGAGACAGTCCGATCGGGACGTGTAACAAAGCCAGAGGGATAGGGACGAGCATCTTCAGGGCAATACCTATGAAAAGAGTGGGAAGGAGCACCAGGTACTCACGAGAGGATAGGTCGAGGGGATTATCTTGATTGAATGTGAATCCTAAGGAAAGCAGGAGGAGGGGGGGGATGAGCCAGAAGGTACTGATATCGACCGTGGGAGAAGTACCAGAAGTCGTCACCGAGGTATTGGATAAGCTTTTAGAACAGAACCAGAGCAGCCAGAGTATTGGGAAGGTGGTCGTCGTTACCACCAATGATGATGACATCAGAGAGGGAAGAGAGAAGTATATATTGGAGACAGTGTCTATGGGGGAAAGCGTAGAGGTTCATCGAGGCTGGGCAAAAGGAATCCGGCAGGGGAGAGAAAGAGTTCCCATGCTGGAACAGTGTAGACGTGAGAAAGAGTGAAGATAAGGTAGAGAATCAGAAAAGTCTTGAGAAGGAAATTGGGGCTTATTGTCGGTGTATCTGGAGTAAAATTCTGCTCCAAAATAGCCCAGCCTCGAGACATTACAAACTGGCAAGACAACGTGATGTTCGCGAAAGAGTTATTTACAGCCATCCTTGATGAGAATTTGCAGGGGATGAGGTGCATATCGATGTTGCCAGCAGCGACCCCGGAGTTTCTGGCCCGGCTGGCCACCCTGCTGCAAGACCCAAAGTGGGAGGTGCAGCAGGCGGCTATTGAGGCAGTGAAGGCAGTAGGGCCTGCGGCAGCCACCCCGGAGATCCTGGCCCGGCTGGCCACCCTGCTGCAAGACTCAAAGTGGTGGGTGCGGTGGGCGGCTGTTGAGGCAGTGAGAGCAGTAGGGGCGGCGGCAGCCACCCCAGAGT
>RFHZ01000928.1 GCA_003696125.1 Nitrospinota bacterium | reverse complement strand
TGCCAGCTTTTCGCCTTTCGCTTTCCCCGCACCGGAACTCTGGGCGACCTGCGTGCCCGCCTGGAGCGGATCGTCTGGGGGAATGATCCACTGGTTACCCGGGTTCCTCCCCCGGCCCGCCCGGTTATCCGGCACTACCTCCAGTCCTTCTTCACCCGTATGCCTTCTGACTTCGACCTGCGGGGTGCGAGTCTCGGCAACCTGGTCATCGCCGGGGGCTATCTCCGGTGTGGACGGCGGATGGAGCCGGTTATTCGACGCCTCTCCCATCTATGTGCCGTGCGGGGTACGGTCAGGCCGGTTGTCAATGGGAGCTTTCACCTCGTGGCCCAACTCCAGGATGGACGGCGGCTGGTGGGACAACATCTCCTGACCGGTAAGGAGGTCCCTCCTATCCCGGTACCGGTAGTCCAGGTCTACCTGACACGCGAATCCCGGCAAGACAGGCCGGTAGAGGTTACGATCTCTCCTGCGGTCAAACGCCTGATCCGGGAAGCGGAGCTGATCTGTTATCCGATGGGGAGTTTTTATTCGAGTCTGATCGCCAACCTGCTCCCCCGGGGGGTAGGAGAGGCGATCCAGGAGAACCCCTGTCCCAAGATCTATCTTCCCAATGTCGGTGCCGATCCTGAGCAGTTGGGCCTGTCGCTGTCCCGCTGTGTGGAAACCCTGCTGGCATATCTCCAGCGCGGCTGTTCCCGTCCTGTACCCGCAGAGAAGCTTCTCCACTTCGTGCTCATCGATTCCCGTCATGCCCAGGCTTTTCCCCCTAGAGAATGTGCCCGCATCCGGCGGATGGGGATCGAGCTTCTGGATAGACCGCTGATCACAGGGCAGAGTGCTCCCTGCTGGGATGAAGAGCGACTCGTCCCCCTGTTGCTCTCGCTGCTTAAAGAGAGGTAGAGTGCCTTCTTGCTCACCCCGGTCGATGGGAGAAGCCAGAGCTCAGAACTCCTCTTCCAGTATGTTGTTCAAGGCTCGGCACCCGTCTTCCTCTATCGCCACGACCACCTCCTGCCGTATCCCGCCGAAATCGAATCCATGCAGGTCAAACTTGATGGCCAGCGTCATCCCGGGCGCGAGCAGAAAGGTAGACCCGGCATCCAGGTTGGGTCGCTCCACCACATCGAGTCCCACCCCATGTCCCACCGCCCGCATCCCCTGCGCATACGGGGTAAAGAAGCGCTCGTACCCGGCTGCCCGCACCCGGTCTAAAAAGTAGTCGTAGATGAAGGAGGCAGGGAGGCCGGGTCGGAGCCGGGTGATGACTCCCCGGTGGATCTGCCGGCTGAGGGCAAGGAGTTCTGCCTGCTCTCTGGTCATCTCACCGTGAAAGACGGTTACCGACACATCAGAGCAGTACCCGTGCCAGGAGGGGTTGACGTCGATGAGCACCGCTTCTCCGGGCATGATCTTTTTTAGGGAAGGACGCCAGGTGGGCAGCCTGGTGTGGTGTCCGGCAGAGAGCACGGTCGCACTCCCCAGATGGCCCCCCTGCGAGCGGATCGTATATTCTGCCACCGCGGCCAGCTCTACCTCGGTGACCTCACCCTGCCTGAGGCGAGCCAGGGCCGCCTTGATGGCCTGGTCTCCCAGATGCGCCGCCTCTTGCATCAGGGCGATCTCTTCCCGGCTTTTCCTCTCCCGCATCTGGTGGAGGAGGTCGTCTGCGGAGACAAATGCGTTTTCGTCCAGGGCAGATCGGAGCAGCCGGTAGTAGCGCACCGGGAGCAGGGTCTCACCGGCCAGGCCGATCCGGAGCCTGCGGCCTTTCCGGTCCACCCTTTCCTGGAGAAATGCGGGCAGGTCTTCGATGGATCGGATGTCCTGGATCCAGGAGACCTCCCTGGCCGTCTGCGCATTGATGGCACCGAGAAAGAGGGTCACCTCCCCCTGTGCCGGAACGTACACCCCTTGGGGGGATTCTTCGATCACGTTGATGGGGTAGTAGTCGGAGAGGTAGAGGGTATGGCCGGGTCGGTATTCATCCGAAAAGACGAAGAGGGCATCCAGCCCCCTTTCTGTTACGGCCTGCTGTATCGTTGCTATGCGTTGCTGAAAGGTTGTGACAGGAAGACCACTAACACCTTGCATCAGTTTCTCCTTGCCTGATCATGACCAACAGGTGAGCATTGTTGAGTAGCGGCAACGTGGCAAAATCCTGTACCTGCCAGGGACCCAGAGGACGTTGAGTGCTCAGAAACCCATCCTCAACTTTTGCCGTGCTTTGAGGAGACAGTTTACCTGATGGATTGCGGGAGGTCACCCCGCAAATGATACGCGGGGTTGTGAGGTGGCTGCACGTGGGCATACTGGCCTTGTATGACCCCTTTCTGGTGAAGTGAGACGGGTACGCATGGTGGAAAGCATTTACCGTCCAAGGGGAAAAGTGGTAGAATAGAGGGAAACGACAAGAGGGGAGAGAACAGGTGAGTGGCAAAGTGGTTTCATGCTTGACAAAAAGGAGGATTTGATGAAGAATTTTTGGGTACAGACAGGTGTAATAACCGGGATTTTCGTGCTGGCTGCTGCCCTGCTTTTCGCCCAGACCATCACGGTCGATCCACAACTCCCGGACTATCAGGCGGTCAGCGGGGTCAGCGGCAATCTCTCGAGTATCGGCTCGGATACGCTGAACAACCTGATGACCCTCTGGGCCGAAGCGTTTAACAGGTTCTATCCCAACGTCAAGATCCAGATCGAAGGAAAGGGGTCCTCGACCGCCCCTCCGGCCCTGATCTCCGGCACGGCCCAGCTCGGTCCCATGTCACGCCTGATGAAAGGGTCGGAGATCGATGCCTTTGAGAAGAGATACGGGTACAAGCCGACCTATATCCGGGTGGCGGTCGATGCGCTGGCCGTCTTTGTCAACAAGGATAATCCGATTTCATGCCTGACCCTGGCCCAGGTCGATGCCATCTTCTCCAAGTCCCGCCGCCGGGGGTACAAAGAGGATATCAAGACCTGGGGACAGCTCGGTCTGACCGGGGACTGGGCTCATCGTCCGATCAGCCTGTACGGCCGGAACTCTGCCTCCGGGACCTACGGCTTCTTTAAAGAGCATGCCTTGCGAAACGGTGACTACAAAGACGAGGTCAAGGAACAACCCGGCTCGGCTTCGGTGGTGCAGGGGGTGACGGTTGATCGCTACGGCATCGGGTACAGCGGGATCGGGTATGCCACGGCCGGGGTGCGGGCAGTCCCCCTGGCCACCAGGGCGGGAGGGAAGTGTTATGCGGCAACGGCAGAGAACGCCTATTCTGGCAAATACCCGCTTGCCCGCTTTCTCTATATCTATGTCAACAAGGCACCGGGAAAAGAGCTGGATCCCTTGACCCGTGAATTTTTGCGCCTGGTTCTCTCCAGGCAGGGGCAACAGATCGTTATCAAAGACGGGTACTACCCCATTCCGGCTTCTCTGGCGCGGGAGGAGTTGAAGAAGATCCTGGAGAAGTAGTGAGATGAAAAAAGCGGGGGATGTGTTGACCGTGGAGGTAAGGGGGAAAGAGGGACTCGTCTCGGAAGCGGCGTCGTTGACCCCTACCCGGAGGCGCCTGCTTGCCGATCGGCTGGCGCGCTGGGTGATTCGTCTGGGTGGTATGCTCATTATCTTCGCCATCCTGGCCATCCTGCTGGTCATCCTGGCCGAGACCTTCCCCCTCTTCCGCCCTCCCACCGCTACTCTGGTAGGCACGGTAC
>RFHZ01000927.1 GCA_003696125.1 Nitrospinota bacterium | reverse complement strand
GGTCTATTACCTTGCGGAGGAGGACTAAGACGATGGAAGGGAACAAGTACAGCGCAGAGGAATACGCACTGCTCAAGCCGGTGATGGAGACGGGCAAGGGGTTTTACTTCCTGGTAACGGTTTTGGTGTTGATCATCCTTTGGGCGATCTATGCCTACTCTTACCAGCTCCGCTACGGCCTCAGCGTCACCGGTCTCAACTGGCCGGTCTTCTGGGGACTCTATATCACCAACTTCGTCTTCTTTATCGGCATCAGTCATGCCGGCACGTTGATTTCCGCCATCCTGCGCATCTGCCGTGCCGAATGGCGGCGCTCCATCACCCGGGCCGCCGAGGTGATCACCGTGCTGGTCCTCTTCATCGGTGCCGGTAATGTCATTCTGGATGTGGGGAGACCGGATCGGGTACTTAAGGTGTTGACCAGCGGTCATCTCCGTTCTCCTCTCCTCTGGGATGTGATCAGCATCAGCACCTACCTGACGGTGAGTAGCATCTACCTCTATCTCCCCCTGATCCCGGATATCGCCATCCTGCGGGATCATGGACCGCAGAGCCGGCGCTGGTTCTACCGCATCCTGGCCCTGGGCTGGCAGGGGACCCCCAAGCAGCACCGCTATCTGGAAATCGGGATCGCCATCATGGCGGTCATCGTGATCCCGGTGGCCGTCTCGGTGCACACCGTGGTCTCCTGGGTCTTTGCCATGACCATCCAGCCGATGTGGCACAGCACCATCTTCGGGCCCTATTTCGTGGCCGGCGCCATCTTCTCCGGCATTGCGGCCATCATCATCGCCATGGCCATCATCCGTAAGGCGTACCACCTGGAGGAGTACCTCAAACCGGTCCACTTCAACAACCTGGGGATCCTGCTGCTGGTCATGACCCTCCTCTGGTTCTACTTCACCTTTGCCGAGCATCTCACCACCTACTACGGGGCGGAACCGCACGAACTGGAGGTGCTCTATGCCAAGATGACGGGAAGATATGCCCCCTATTTCTGGGCCATGGTCATCTTCAACTTCGTGCTCCCCATGATTCTCCTCTCCATCCGCAGGCTCAGGACCATTACCGGTGTGGTCATCGCCTCCATCTCGGTGGAGATCGGCATGTGGCTGGAACGCTTTACCATCGTGGTTCCCACCCTGGTCAACCCGCGGCTTACCTATGAGCCGAGCCTCTATAGGCCCACCTGGGTCGAATGGTCGCTGATGGCCGGCTGTTTTGCCCTCTTCTTCCTCCTCTACCTCCTCTTTACCAAGCTCTTCCCCATCGTCTCCATCTGGGAGATCCGGGAGGGACGGGAGAAGGCCTTCAGCGAGGTGAAGGAGCGGTTTGAAGAATACTTCCCCCGGGTCAGCGCACAGCCCGGAGATTAAGGCATAAACCGGAGGTGTTGCTATGAAGAGACGTGGTCTTCTGTTGGTGAGCGGTGTGATCCTCGTGCTATGGTTCGTTTCCCCTCTCTGGGCCGATACCGACTATACCCTTCCTGAAAATCCTCTACAGGGACGGCAACTGCTCATTACCAAAGGGTGTCTGGATTGCCATCCCATCCTGGGAGAGGGGGGAAAGATCGGGCCGGATCTGGGAAAACGCGGCTTTAATCTCACTCTGCTCCAGGTGATCGGTGTGCTCTGGAACCATGCCCCCACCATGGTCGAAAAGACGCAGGAGCGCAAGATCCCCTGGCCGCGCTTCACCGTGGCAGAGATGTCGGACCTGATCGCCTTCCTCTACTACATGGATTACTATTTCAGCTACCTGGAGGAACCGGGTGATGCCGGGCGGGGGGCAAAAGTCTTTGCCGAGAAGCGATGTACCACCTGCCATTCCCTGCAGGGACAGGGAGGGAATATCGCCCCTCCCCTGGACCAGGTGAGCAAGTACGTCTCCCCCATCTTCATCGCCCAGGCCATGTGGAACCACGGACCGGCCATGGCGGAGAAGATGAAGAGCCTGGGGATCCCTGCCCCTCAGTTCCAGGG
>RFHZ01000926.1 GCA_003696125.1 Nitrospinota bacterium | reverse complement strand
GGACCGGTCCGTAGTGGACATTGGCACTGGTGGTGCCAAAGGCCAGCTCATGCAGATTGGTCTTTCCCAGAAGCACAGCCCCTGCCCGCTTCAGGCGCTCCACCACCGTGGCATCGTACTCCGGTATCCAGTCCGCAAACAGAGGGGAGCCAAAGGTGGTTCGCACTCCCCGCGTGGCAAACAGGTCCTTTACCGCCACCGGAATCCCATGCAGGGGCCCGAGATAGTTCCCGGATCGGATCGCCGCCTCTGCCGCCCGTGCCGCCTGGCGGGCCCTCTCTGCCGTCACCGTGATATAGGCGTTCAGGCGCCGATCGAGTTGTTCGATGCGGGCCAGTATCGCTTCGGTCACCGCGACCGGGGAAACCTCCTGCGCCGCAATACGGGGCGCCAGTGCGGCGATGCTGCTAAAGACCAGATCATGTTGCGTCATACTCCTCTCCTCTCTCCGTTGGGGTACGATGTACCGCGGCCGGTTCACTCTCCTGCAGGCGATCCTCCCACTCCTGGAGCAGGTGAATCGCCTCCACCAGGAAAGGCAGCCGACTGCGGAAGGCCTCGGCCTGTTCCGCACTAAGCTCCCGGCCAAACGTCTCCCGTGCCATCCGCTGCAACTCGGCAGTTGAAAGTTGTGCCATATCACCCTCCTTTCCCTTAAGACCTGCTGGCTCTTTTTCCCACCAATATAGAGGCTTCCTGGGAACGCCGTCAAGCTTCCACCTCTCAGGAACCTGCCGCAGAACAAACCTGTTGACAACCTGCACCGTTCCGCTACACTGATGAGTAGCTATTCCTAATCCTTTTGCCCTCTGAGTCATCCGGAGGCCAGGCGCGACCGGAAAAACTCTTTACCGCTGGACACGCAGAGAACGCCGGGACACATAAGCCTAAAAAACTCTGCGGACTCGGCGTCCTCGGCTTGTAGACAGCGCTGAGGACAGGAAAATCTCAAACCATTGGTCATAGTCACTTAGGGGACAGAACGGCTGAGGGCGGGATTTATGGGCCAACAGGGAAGGAACCTGGCCGGTACATCTCAGAAAGGCCTCCTGCTGCTTACCCCTCTCCGGCAGGAATGGGAAGCGCTGCGGGACGCACTGCAGGCGCAGGGATACACCGGCCAGCGGGAACAGATAGGCCGCCTCCCCTCCCTGGTCTATGAAGGGGGACGCTTCTGGCTAGCGCGCGGAGGGCATGGGAAGGTGCAGTTTGCCCTCCATACCCAATACCTCCTGGATCGGTTGCCCGCAGTGGGACTGGTCATCTGTGCCGGAGCAGCCGGGAGTCTGGTCGATACCCTGCAGGCAGGTGATGTGGTCGTGGCAACGGTGACCATTGAGCACGACTACACGCTCCGCTTTGCACGTAGACCTCTCCCCCGCTTTCCCGGGTACGAACCGGTGCTGCAAGCGCTGGCGCAAGAGAAAGCGGAGGGGAGCTTTCGCCTCCATCTGGGACCGATAGCCAGCGGGGATGAGGACATCATCGATCCGGGACGGGCACACCAACTCCACCAGGAAACCGGTGCGCTTGCCGTTGCCTGGGAAGGGGCAGGAGGAGCCAGGGCCTGTGCCTTCAATCACCTCCCCTTTCTGGAGATACGGGGAATCACAGATGCTGCCGACCAGGCCGCTCCCCGCTCCTTTGCCGAAACGCTCACCCTGGCCATGACCAACGTCGCTACCATCATTGTCTCCCTCCTCCTCTGCTCTCGTAAAACCTGGCCTTTAGAGACCGGGCAGAGCGAGGAGACGGATCCCTAGAGCCCGGGAATGGCAGTGATGTCATCGAACAACCGCTCACAACGAGAGGAGAAAAGGGTTATGCCCCGTGTCGTCTCTTTACTCGCCAGCAGCACAGAGACCGTCTATGCCCTCGGCTTGGGGGAGCATCTGGTCGGACGCTCACATGAGTGTGACTATCCCCCGGCAGTTACTCAACTGCCGGTCTGTACCGAGCCCAAGCTCCCGGCAGATGGTACCAGCTATGAAATCGATCAACGGATCAAAGCCATCCTGCAGGAAGGGCTATCTGTGTATCGGGTGCATGCCGACCGACTCAAGGAGCTGGCACCTGATCTCATCATCACGCAGGTGCAGTGCGAGGTGTGTGCGGTGAGTCTACGCGACGTAGAGGACGCGCTTTGTACCTGGCTCGGCACCCGTCCCCGTATCCTGGCCCTTGCACCGAACGCCCTGGCTGACATCTGGCGAGACATGGAAAGGATCGCCGAGGCGCTGGGCGCTCCGGAGCGCGGAACCGCCCTGGTGCAGACCCTGCAACGACGCATGACCGCCATTGCCGAAAAGGCCCGCTCTCTACCTGAACGGCCCACCGTCGCCTGCATCGAATGGATCGATCCCTTGATGGCAGCCGGGAACTGGATGCCCGAACTGGTAGAG
>RFHZ01000925.1 GCA_003696125.1 Nitrospinota bacterium | reverse complement strand
TAGTTCTTCTCCAACATCTGGAGACGAGAACGCAGGGCCAGTGCAAAGTCTTGCGAAAGGTTGGCCCCGTGTCTCCGTCTCCGGCAGAGCACCGAGGGGAGACAGGCGATAGGGAAAGAGGCAGCGATACGAAGCCACAGGTCCCGGTCCTCTACCAGGCGAAGGCTCTCGTCAAACAGCCCTGCCTTCTCCAGGCACTCCCTGCGCACCATCACCGTGTTGGTGGGGATGAAGTTCACCATCAATAATTTTCGGAACGCCTCCTGGATAGGCTGCTGCGAGGTGAAATCGGCTCCAAAGCGTTCTTCCCCCGGAAACCAGCGCCGTGTAAATTCCCCATCGGTCTGAAACTCTTCGATAGCCGCAAAGACGAGGCCGATCTCCTGGTGTCCAGTCATAAAGTCGAGCTGCATTTCGAGTTTTTGAGGCAACCAGATATCATCGGCATCCAGGAAACAGATGTACTCGCCCTGGGCTGCCCTGATCCCTGCATTCCGGGCGGCAGAGGGACCACGATTCTGCTGGGAGAAGTAGCGAAGCCGATCCCCAAACTTCCTGAGCTCAGCCCGGGTCTCGTCGGTAGACCCGTCATCCACCACGATGATTTCATGGTGGGGATAGGTCTGGTCGAGCACGCTCTGTACCGCCTGGGCAACGAATTTCCCGGCGTTATACGCCGGAATCACAACACTGATCAGGGGACTACGGTGTGTATCCATCGCTTATATCTCTTCCCAGGCAAAATCCAGTCCAGCATCCCTCAACCGTTTCTCCAGCACATAGAGCCTGTAGAAATGGCGAATAGAGCCCTCGACACGTTGTGATCCGGCCATACCGGCCACGGTCAACGGGATCGCTCGCTTCTTGTCGAGCAGAGAGAGGGACTGCTTCTGGCACATGACCGGAAGGAGCTGGCGGGACCAGGTCTTTATACACCTGGCTACCGGAGAGGGATGACGCCGTGACGGAGAGACATCGCTACTATGGGGGATATGAGCTATGGTGGAGAAGTAGCGATGAAAGATCCGTGTGTACACCTCTCGTGACAGGGTCCCATAGGCATGCGCCATACGGTACGAGAGCAGGGCCCACTGGTAAAACGGGAGCAAGGCTTCGCTCAAATCGAGGTGTTGCAGGAAGTTGTTGGCCACTTTGCGGGGATGGCTATAGTAGAACTTGGTCCAGAGAAACACCTTGCCGACTGCTTTCCCTCGCTGCACCGCCTCCTCCATCGGCCGGTGAGACCGCTTCATGATCCGCTTGATCATCTCGGGTCGAAACCATATCTGCATGACCTCAGGCTTGACTACCAGGTACTTGCGCTGCAGCGTATCTGCCCAGTCCCCTTCCCACTCCGTCTCATATTTTCCCTGAAACTGATCACGGGAGGCCCGGATGAGTGCATCACCGAAGAAACCGTTCAGCATGGGAACACCGGGAAACTGCCGGGCAATCAGGTAGGGGAAGAATTTGGTGATGGGGAAGCCATCAGGTGTGAAATGGTACACCTCCTCGTACAGGTCCCATACCGCACCAGGTACCGGGTACCGCTGGAGAGGAATATCCAGCGTCTCCGCGACCTGACGGGCAATCCGTGCCTCTTTTCTGTCCCCTTCCACCGTGGCACAGATGATTGCGTCCTTGGGCAATGAAGAGAGGGCCAGGGCCAGCAGGTACCGGCTATCATAGCCACCGGAGAAGGCGATACTGACCGGGGTATGGCGGGACAGAATGGTTTGAGTCGCTGCGGACACCATCTCCTGGATATCATCGGCCAACCGGTCGATGGTGCCTGACCGGTCTTGCGCTGCGAATCGAGCGTAGGGGATGGCTGTACACCGGCCGCCTTGAAACATCGTTACCGAGCCAGGGGGAAAACGATGCAGATCGCTGAAAAGGGTGCCATCGGTACAGTTGTACCCATAGGCAATCCAGGCGCTGAGGGCATCATAGTTGCACTCCCCTTGACTCAACCCGGCCTGCTGCAGAGGCCAGACCGCACTGCCAAACACGAGACGTCCCTGAGGCTGTCCCCAGAAAAAGGGGCGAATACCGAGAATATCGGTAACAAAGATTACACGCTGTGTTTTCGGGTCATCCATGACGACCACAAAAGGACCGAGCAGTTCTCGAAACCGTTCATACCGCTGCTCTGCGATCACCCGGCTACACCAGGAGGGAATGGCAGAGGACTCGATCTGCGGATGGACAGGGATGCCCCACACATAGACATACGTACCGTGCTCCTGGCTGACCGTGGTGTGCAGGGTGGTATGGGCCTGTGTAAAGAGGCGGAGTTGCGGAGGAGGAGCCCCCTCGAAACAGGAGAGCGCTATCGGTTGAGCCTTCGCAAAGACGATCTCCCCTGCCGGCGAATCCCCTGGAAGACATTGATAGCCAAAGACCTGATTCATCGTCTCATTCCCAATCTGGTGTTGTCTCATACCCGAGCTTGAGCAGGAGATCGTTGTAGTGCTGCTTGAAGTAGGCCCGGTGCTCGGCGTTGAAGTGATTGACCCAATCATTAGCCGCACCTTTCCGGTAATGGCTCTTCACATCCTCCTCCC
>RFHZ01000924.1 GCA_003696125.1 Nitrospinota bacterium | reverse complement strand
GTGGGAAGTGGATGGATACTCTACCAGTACTACAGGCGTTTGAGGAAGGGGGTACACCATGTCTCCTAGTGCCACCATCTGGCTCCTGGTCTTCCTGGTGGAAGCCTGGCTTCTCACCGGAGGGATCCTCGGCTTTCTCCTGCGCCGGGCCCGGCAAGAGCGTCATCGTCTTCAGTCCGAGCTGGCCACCCTCCAGGAGGCAGCCCAGGAGAGCGCTAACGCAGAAGAGCACGGGGAAGAAGAGGCTCTGGCAGAGAAAGAGCCTCAACCCGAAGTCCTCACCAAGCATCTCGACTCGGTGTTACAATATGACAACAACATGGAAGAGCTGATCGGGCAGCTCCAGGGGAAAAACGAAGGCTTACAGCAACAACTGGAGGCGCTCCAGCAGCACCTGGAACAGGCAGAGTGTAACCAGCAACAGCTCTCCCTGTTGCAGAGGATGCTTCAGGATGCCAAAGGAGATCTGGCCTTCTTGCAACAGATAAATGCTCACCTCAAGCAGGAGCTGCAGGAGAAGAAGAAGCTGCTGAAGAAGTTGACCAAAGAATTGGGGATCTACGCCGGCCAGCAGTTCCTCTTACAGACCACGTTACGTGAATTGCGCACGACGAACATGCAATTGATGCGCGATATAGAGGTAAAGGATCGGCTCTTGCACACGCTGAAAGCCCAGGTGGAAGAGAGTAAGGCCCAGCAGGGAGAAGAGTATGAAGATCTAAAGCAGGAGGTGTGGCAACTCCGGACTGCCCTGGCCCAAAAGGAGACCGACCTCCAGCAGTTGCAAAAAGAGTACGAGCTCCTCTCCTCCGAATACGAACGCCTCTTCCAGACCTTCCAGAGCTAAATTCCCCTTTCCAGACAAACAGACTGGATTCTGCGGGCAGAAGTGTATACAATAGAAAGCCAGCGAGAGTTTCGTCGTCATCATGATCCCCGCTGGAGGAAAGAGGCTTCCCTGGCGAGAACCGTGGAGAGAAAGGAGAGTGGAATGCACGTAGATACGCACCTGGAGACGGGTATACTGGCTGAGGCGCCGGCAGCGGCCCGTCTTGCCGAAACGATCGGGTTTGATGGCATCTGGACCCCAGAGACAAAGCATAACCCTTTTCTTCCCCTTACCCTGATCGCCGAACACTCTTCCCGGCTGATATGCGGGACCTCTATCGCCATCGCCTTTGCCCGGAGCCCGATGGTCCTGGCCAACATCGCCTGGGATCTCCAGGCCTATTCGCAGGGACGGTTTGTCCTGGGACTGGGCACGCAGGTCAAGGGCCATAATGAACGCCGCTTCAGCGTGAAATGGGAGTCTCCAGGCCCCCGCATGCGCGAGGTGATCCTGGCCCTGCGGGCGATTTGGGATTGCTGGCAGCATGGCACACCGCTCCGCTTCCAGGGCCGGTACTACACCTTTACCCTGATGACCCCCTTCTTTAACCCGGGTCCGATCGCCCATCCCCATATCCCTATCCACATCGCCGCCATCAACCCGTATATGTGCCGGTTGGTGGGGGAACTTTGCGATGGGATCCGCCTGCACAGCTTTAACAGTCGCCGCTACACCGAGGAGGTCATCCTCCCCAACATCCGGGCCGGTGCCGAAAAGGCCGGCAGGTCACCGGACGACATAGCGATCTGTGGCGGGGGGTTTATCATCACCGGAGCGACCAGCGAGGAGATCGAGCAGGAGAAGGAAAAGGTCCGCCAGCGGATCGCCTTCTACGCCTCTACCCGGACCTATAAACCGATCCTCGATATCCATGGATGGGGAGAAACCTGCCTCATCTTGCATCAGATGGCGGCCAGAGGCGAATGGGAGGCTATGGCCGGCCAGATTACGGATGAGATGCTGGAAGCCTTTGCCGTCTGGGGAACCTATGACGAGATTGCGGAGAAGGTGTGGGAACGCTACGGCGGGGTGGTGGATCGGGTGGTGCTCCCCTTTCCCCGGACGCCTGAGGCACAGGAGGCGATGCAGGACGTGGTACAGGCCTTGAAAAGCCGAGCGGAGAGAGGAACGCACCGGCCCGCTTCTGACAGCCGGGGCTCTTGACACCAGGGGAGGCGTCTGCTAGGTTAAGGCCGGGGGAGGAGGAGAGAGGAAGGTGAAACTGGCAGATCGTGTTGCTATCGTTACCGGAGCAGGACGAGGGATCGGGAAGGCGATCGCGCTGGCCTTTGCCCGGGAAGGGGCTCATCTGGTCCTGGCGGCCCGGACCCCCTCCCAGATTGCGGCCGTGGCGGAAGAGATCAGGGGGATGGGACGCCAGGTCCTGGCTCTTCCCACCGATGTGGCCGAGGCCGGGGCGGTACGGGCAATGGTTGCCGAAACGGTGCAGACCTTTGCCCGTATCGATATCCTGGTCAACAATGCCGGCGTGATCAGCCGGAGTCTGGTGGTCAACCATGACGACGCCGAGTGGCAGCGCATCCTGGCCATCAACCTGACCGGACCCTATCTCTGCATCAAGGCGGTCCTCCCCACCATGCTCCACCAGCGCTACGGGCGAATCATCAACATCGCTTCTACCGCCGGAAAGGGGCATGGACGCTACATCAGCGCCTACTGCGCCTCCAAGCATGGCCTGCTCGGGTTAACCAAATGTGTCGCCGTGGAGGTGGCCGCCGAGAACATTACCTGCAATGCCATCTGCCCCGGCTGGGTATGGACACCGATGGCCGAGGAAGAGGTGGTCGAGCTGGCCCGTCTGGAAGAGACCTCTCCGGCCGAGATCCGGCGCCGCATTCTGGCCGAAATCCCGCAGGGACGTGCGGTCACCCCCGAAGAGGTGGCCGCTCTTGCCGTCTATCTCGCCTCGGATGAGGCAGCCGGCATGACCGGACAGGCCATTACCCTGGACGGGGGACGCATCACCCATTGAGGCAAGCCAAGGGGAAAAACATGCTAGCAGAGCGAAAAGGGAGAGGAAAGGAGAGGAGGGAGGCCAGGAGGCGAGGTCGAGGCCTCCCCTGGTACTGGCTCCTGCTGGGATCAGGGGGGATGCTCCTCCTCTTTTCTGTCCTGGGCCTGGCCCAGTCCAACAGTCCCCTGGAAAACTTCCTGCGCCGTACCCTCCGGCCTCGTCCCTCCCAACCGGTACAACCGGTAGAGCCTCCCGAATCCTTGCCCCTTACCCCTCCCCAGGCCCCAGAATCCCTCCCCTCTGCCTCCCTCCTCATCATCGATCCCGGTCATGGGGGAGCAGATGGAGGAGCACGGGGCAGGCAAGGGGAATGGGAAAAAGAGATTACCCTGCGCCTGGCGCAACGACTGGCCACCCAGATGGAGGGGGTGCTCCCCTTTGTGCCGGTGCTTACCCGCCAGGAAGATGTCTTGATGAGTGGAGAGGAGCGAGCCTCTTTTGCCAACAGCCAGCAAGGGGTGCTCTTTCTCAGCATCCATACGGGAGGAGCGGTTCCCTTGCCTGCCCTGGTACATCGTATCTATGTATCAGCCGGACCCCAACAGCAAGAGGTTTCACAACCTCCTCCCCTCCAGGTTGTCCGATGGGATCAGGCCCAGTACCCGTACCGGGCGGCGAGTCTTCGACTGGGAGAGGCGGTACAGGCCGGGTTACGGCAGGCGCTGGGGGAACCGGTGCAACTGTGGACACATACCTCTCTCTCCCCCCTGGCCTTTGTGCAGATGCCGGCCATACTGATCGAGGTGGGACAGCTCGCCGCTCCGGCAGAGCAGCGATTCACTGATCCCCGCTATCTTGACCGCATCGTCCAGGGCATCATTGCCGGTATTCGTGCCTATACCGATTCACTGGCAGAGGTAGAGACCTCCACTACCACCCCCTCCCCCCGCTAAGAGGGATGGGCCAGAGACAAGCCTTGTGCTGTGTCGAAAGGACAAACGATGACAGGTGCCGAAGGTGAGTACCAGGTAGGAGAGATGTATGCGACATCTGCGTAAGGGCGGGTGGAGATGGATCACACTTCTACTCCTCCTCGGAGCCGGTCTGGGAGGGGGGATCATGGTGTACCGGTGGCAGAAGTCTCCCCTCCCCCCCCGGGGAGGAGAGGAGGGGAGAGAGCAGAAGCCGGTGCCGGTTGTGGAGAAAGGAGAAGAGCGGGAGGTTATCCTCTTTTTTGCCACACCGGCCGGGGATCGCCTGGCCGGAGAGCCGCGTCTCATCCCCCGTGGCTCCCTGACCGCAGAAAGCAGGGCCACCTTGCAGGCTTTGATACCGGTCCTCAACAGGGAAATCGACGCCTCCTCCC
>RFHZ01000923.1 GCA_003696125.1 Nitrospinota bacterium | reverse complement strand
CTCTACCCCTGCTCCTTTGGCCAGTTCCGCCGCGATGGCGGCAGACAGGATACAGCCGGTGCCATGCGTATGTGGGGTATCGATGTGGGGGCGCTCAAAGGTGCGGAACTCTTTTCCATCGTATAAGAGATCGACCGCCTTTTCCGGGAAATGCCCCCCCTTGATCAGTACCCGCTGTGCACCAGAGCGGTGGATCTGCCTGGCCGCTGCTTTCATCTCCTCCAGGGTCTTGATCTTCTGCCCGGACAGGACCTCGGCTTCGGCCAGGTTGGGGGTGACCAGATAGGCCAGGGGAAGGAGACGCGTGCGCAGGGTCTCGCGTGCCTCTGGCTGGAGGAGCATGTCCCCGCTGGTGGCGACCATGACCGGATCGACCACCACTTTTTCTATCCGATACTCGGTGATCTTGGCCGCAACCATCTCGATGATGGCGGCATTGGAGAGCATGCCGGTCTTCATGGCATCCACCCCGATATCGGTCACGATGGAATCGATCTGGCTCCCGACAAACTCTGGCGGAACATCGTGTATCCCCTGGACCCCCTGCGTGTTCTGGGCGGTCAGTGCGGTGAGGGCAGAGGTGCCAAAGACCCCCAGCATGGCAAAGGTTTTGAGATCCGCCTGAATGCCGGCCCCACCCCCGGAATCGGAGCCGGCAACGGTCATGGCAACAGGTAGCATCACTTCTCTCCTTGCAGGTTTTCCGTGTTCAACTCTATAAGCGTATCAGGTCTCTCTTCTCCCAGACAGGCTTTTACGAGCAACGGTACTCCTTATGGAAGTACACCGCGGAGAACACCAGGAGGGCAGAGCTTTCCCCCGGCGTTCTCCGCGTGCCCGGCGGTGAGGGGTTTTTCCGGTACTTCCTCAGCCACTTGCATATTAAAGGCGAAAGCTCCTCGTGTCAAGAGGGAGGAGCACAAAGAGGGGTTAGGAGGAAAAGGGGTGTTCCAGCACGGTTATGGGGGGAGGATGGCTCGCCATCAGCCTGGAAACCTCAGACGGTGTCACCTTCCCCTTTTCCGTGATCAGGGCGGTAATGAGAGGAGGGGGAATGGGTTCAAAGTAGTGGTTCTTCACCTCGAGGCGCGGGATGTTGACCCTCCAGAGTTCACGGGGAGAGGCTTCTTCCAGGGGAAAGCTCTCCATATCGGCGGCGGGATGGAACTTATGTCCTTCCCCGGCAACGTAGAAGGGGATCCCTCGGTCCCGGGCAGCCAGGGCGAGGAGATGGGAGCCGATCTTGTTGATCGTGGTCCCGTCCCGCAGCACGGCATCTGTACCGACCACAGCCACCTGGACCTTATCCATCCATAAGGAGAGGGCCGCATCGGCGATCAGGGTAACGGAAAATCCATGATCGGCCAGGGCTTGGGCCGTATCTCTCCCTTCACACCGGGGACGCGATTCGGCGACGATGACCCGTCGTGGGGGAGGAAGGGTCTGTAAGGCGGCAAGGACGGTGGAACTCCGGCTCAGCGTGATCAGGGAGGTAAAGGGGCGTAAGACAGCGGCAAGCTGCCTGGCCGCATCGCTTCTGGCTCTATCCAGCGCCTTGCGGGTGGCCGTGATGGTGCGTATCACCCGGGCACGGGAGAGGGCGGTTTCTGGAACCTCCTTGCTCAGGGCCTGGAGGGCCTGGATCGCCATTCCCAGGGCATTGCCGATCGGAGCCATGGAGGGACGCACCAGGGCCAGAGCCCGGGCCCAGAAACGGAGCTTTTCGTAATAATCGGCTTCCCCATAATGTTCCCGGGCGATCTGGGCAAAGAGGGAGAGGGCATTGGCAGCCATCTCCATCGCGCCAGAAGAGGTGTCCTTTTGCAGGAGGGTTTGGGCTGAACGCACCGATGGAGGGAGAAGAGGAAAAACGGTGGCCAGGGTTTCGGTCAACCCCGGCACCGTAGGGAAGGTATCGATGATCCAGGGACAGATCCACCGGTATTCCCTGCTCTCCCAGTCCAGACGGATCGGCTGGGAGGAGAGCTTCTCAAAGAGGAAGGGATGGATGATCCACCGCCTTTCCAGGGTGGCATCCCAGACCGGAAGCGGTTTTCCCCGTTTTCTGAGCGCGATATCTCGTCCCGAGAGTCCCACCTCTTCGGAGATCTCGATTTTGGCCTGGGCCAGCGGTGCCCTCTCCACATAGCCGCTGATGCCGGCCCAGGCTCCCTGGTAGGTTCCCACCCGTTCGCTCCGCCGCAGAAGCAGGATTTTCCCCTGCTCCAGAAGGAAGGCGGTTACCACATGCTTTTCGTCCATCCTCTTCTCCCTATCCTTTCACCGTCTGACCTGCATTTCCCCTCTAAGTAACTATTCCTGAGCCTTTTGCACCTTGAGTCATCGTAAGGTCGTGCGTCTGCGCCCTTGGCGGTGTAGACCTGTGGACAGCGCCAAGCTCGTGGGACAAAAGGTGTTCAAGCTGTGAGTCATATGGTACTCGTGCCCGATCATATGGAGAAACATGCCACCAGGGCCACGCAGAGCTTTTATAGGGGTGGATACCTCTCCGTCCAGGGGACAGCAGCTTCAAAGGCTGCCGCCGCTTTCAGCACCAGCGTTTCTGCATACCGTCGGCCCACAATCTGTAACCCGACCGGCAGCCCCTCCTCTGTCCAGCCAGCCGGGACAGAGATGGCCGGCTGCCCGGTGAGGTTAAAGGCATAGGTGAGCAGCAGGATCTCGTACGGGTTGCTGATGGTCCGACCCGCCACCACCGTCGGATAGCTCTCCTGTGCCGGGTAGGGGAGCATCGGTGTCGTAGGGAGCAGGAGGAGATCATAGGTGGTGAAGAACTCCCGCACCCTCTGGTAGAGAGCAGAGCGGGCGTTCTCTGCTTTCCCGAAATCTCGCAGAGAGAACTGCTGGGCCTGCTCGATTCGCCAGAGGAGGAGCGGGTCCATCTCCTCTGCCCACTGCTCCACATAATCCCCGACTGTAGCCATGCGCAGGTTG
>RFHZ01000922.1 GCA_003696125.1 Nitrospinota bacterium | reverse complement strand
GTCTACCCGCTCCAGAAACTGCCGGGCATAAGTGGAGAGCGATTCCACATAGCGTCGGTGTCCTTCCGCATAGATGGTGTCAAAGGCCAGCGAGGATTTTCCGGAACCGCTCAGGCCGGTAAAGACGATCAGCTTTCCTCGCGGCAGGTGCAGGGTAATGTTTTTGAGGTTATGTTCACGTGCCCCCCGGATGATCAGTTCATTGCTCAAGGGATCGTTTCCCTCCTCTATGGTTCTGGCGTAAAACCTTATCTGCGTGTATCAGGAAATCCTGGGAAAAACCGGTGCTCATGAGAAGGCCACCGCAGGTATTATTATAGCAGATTTGTGAGCGCAAAAGCTCCTCTTTCCTTAGCGGGAGGAATATTCCCTTTTGTCCCGGTCAGGACCGCATGCAGATTGTAACGGGATTGGTTTCGACCATCCAGCACCCGGTTAAATGCCTGTCCCCCTCAGGGCTGACCGGGTGCTCCTCTCTGCTGAGGAGCTGGCGAAGCGGTGCGGCATCGGGCGAGGAGTTGAGGATCGATCTTCCTTTTCACCGTGCGTCGATCGAGTTGCAACCGGCGGGCGGTCTCTTCATAGCTCCTGGTTTGGGCATACACCAGGGTACAGTATCGACAGAGGAGCTCTTCGGCAGTCAGACTGCCACTGTGGAATGCCTGTAAGAGTTCCTCTTTCCAGGAGAGGGGAGTGCGTTCCGGGGGATGGTACTCCCGGCGGATCAACACGTTGCGCACGCACTGCTCCAGCTCGCGGATATTGCCCGGCCAGGGATAATCCGGTCCTAGACAGGTCATGATCCATGCTTCAGCTTCTCTGGCCAACCGCTCAGCTTCGGTGGGACCGACCACTCGCTGTGCAATAAACAGCAGGAGTTCCCCCAGTACGGCTGGCGACTCGCGTAGCTGTTCGTACAGGGAGGGGGTGACAATCAGATCGGAACAGAGTCGATAGTAAAGATCCTCCCGAAATTGACCGCGCTGCATGGCCTCGTACAGATTGCGATTGGTGGCAGCGATTAGCTTCCCATGAAACTCCCGTGCCGTAGTCTCCCCTAACCGCTGGAATTGGCGGGTCTGGAGTACCCGCAGGAGCTTGACCTGCACCGCTGGATCCAGGTCACCGATCTCATCGAGGAAAACCGTGCCCAGCGGAGGACAGAGCTCTAACCAGCCCTGTTTGTCCTGCAGGGCCCCGGTAAAGGCGCCACGTCGATGCCCGAAGAGTTCGGATTCGACCAGAGTTGTGGGTAAGGCGGAGAGATTGATAGCGTAAAACAGCCTGGTAAAATCCTCGCGAAACGTCAAGGTGTCGGGATGGAAGGGGAGATAGCGCGAAAGTGCGATGGCCCTGGCTACCAGCTCTTTTCCGGTACCAGAAGGACCGGTGATCAGGGTGGTAAAATCTCCCATTCGCTGGTAAAGACTACGACGGTACCGCCGCATGTCGTGTGTAAAGATCGATTGCCAGACCGCTGCCCGGAGTCTTGCTGCGATCATTGAACTCCCGATGATATGGCGGAAGATGTGGTGAAACGCACGCCGTACCTGAAAAAAGCAGGCAAAGAGATGGGGAGCTTCCTCTCTGGTCGGGAAAGGAAAGGTCGGCAGGCCAAAGTAATACTCCCAGTCATGGAGGAACTCCTGGTAGAACTCAAAACGTTTGCGTGGCGGCTGCGGCTTTTCTTCCTGCACAATAGCCTGGTAGAAATGGTCCTGATAACGGTGGAAGAGAAGGAAGAGGACCGCATCTTCATACAGGAACAGATCCCTCTCTGTAGCTGACGTACCGCTGGCCAGCCGTTTACGGAGCTTCCCTACCAGTACCTCGACCCGTGCGACAATCTTCAAGGGGTTTACCCGTGGCGTGTCTGGATCATCGACCCGGAGACTCCAGATCGCTTCCGATTCCTCGAAGTCTGGACCGAGTACCTCCCGCTCGTATTCAACCCGTTCCGGCAGAAAAGGGTTACAATACCCCAGTTTGGCTACGGCCTGGAGAAAGGAACGCTCACCGGTAGTAAGGAAAGGCATAATATCCTCCCAGAGGGGTTTTTCAGTTCGGACCTTTTCCTATACCGCTTCTTCCATGTCCAGCTCCCCTTGTTCCCCTTCTCTCCTCCTCTGGCACTTTTGAAAAGCCGTCTCATCGTACCACTTCCTTAATGTACATGTATGGTATAGCACCGATCATCCAATGTCTACCCCCCCTTTCGCCTGTAACCGGTTTTTATCTTCCCGAGATTCCATAATCCTATATTTTTGAAGGAGATAGAAAGTCAAGGGTCTTTTGGCATGCGTATTGCGTAGAAATACCGGTGAAAATCGCCCCAGGGAACATCATCGAGAAACTTTATCAGGGAGGGAAAAGGAGATGGACAACAAATATAGTATCGGATTGGTTCTCGTCTTCATCATGCTGGGAAGTCTCGCTGGCTGTACGACGGCCAGGATGACCAGGCAGTATGCCAGTGTGGTTCAATACCTCTATCCCGCTAAAACCGATCCGGTAGACACCCCGAGTATCCCTGTCTTATCCCTGCCGCTGAAAGTGGGAGCTGCCTTTGTACCAGAGGAACGGTCAGTCAACACCACCGTCTTCCCGGAAAAAGAGAAGATAGCCTTACTGCAGGAGGTCAGTACCCATTTCCAGCGGTACCCCTTTGTCCAATCGATTGAATTGATTCCTACGGCGTATCTGACTCCTGGGGGAGGCTTTACCAACCTCGACCAGATTCGGAGCCTATTCGGTATCGAGGTGATAGCGCTTCTCTCGTACGATCAGGTACAGTTTACAGACGAAGGGTTGCTCTCGCTTACCTATTGGACCCTTGTCGGTGCTTATATCGTCACAGGAGAGAAAAACGATACGAAGACCCTGATGGATGTGGCTGTCTACCATATCCCCAGTCGCAAGTTGCTGTTCCGAGCACCTGGTATCAGTCACGTAAAAGGATCGGCTACACCGGTGAATCTGAGCGAGCAGCTCCGACGAGACAGCGAGAAGGGATTCAGAGAAGCCGCCCGGGATTTAGTCCAGAATCTCCAGGAGCAACTAAAGCTATTCCAGGAAAGGGTAAAGAGCGCGCCACAGGAATTCAGGGTGACCTATAAGCCTGGATACACCGGTGGAGGGAGTCTTGATGCATGGATCGTTTTACTCCTGATCGGCATGGGAGGGTATACGCTATGGCTACACAAACAGGGCTAACCCGCAAAGGAGAACTCCCCATCGTTACCACACTCATGGTGCTGAGTGGCCTTCTGGTGTATCTGATCCCTGGCCTGGCACCGCTTATGGTTTATGACCGCACGGCAATCCTTTCCGGCGAAGTCTGGCGGCTCATCACTGGACACTGGGTTCATTTCTCCTTTAGCCATCTCTTCTATGATTTGCTGGCCTTTGGTCTTGCCGGTTGGCTGACCGAGTATCGCGGCTATCCATACTTCGGGCTGGTCATCACCCTATCGACCCTGGGGATCAGCGGGGCTCTGCTGATTATGGAACCGGAGGTGACCAGGTATGGAGGACTCTCCGGTGTAGCCACTGCTGTTTTGGTCTATCTGACTCTGGAAGGACTCCTAGAGCCCCCACCATGGCGTGGAATGTGTATCACCGTCCTTGCCCTTACCGTAGGGAAAATCCTGCTGGAGTCGATAACCGAGCAACCGCTCCTGGCTTCAGTGGACCGGATCCCCTTTGTGCCGATCCC
>RFHZ01000921.1 GCA_003696125.1 Nitrospinota bacterium | reverse complement strand
CTCTACCGACTGAGCTACGTGGGCTTGGTGACACCTGTTTTTACCGGAAACCTTTTCCCCTCTACCGCTCTCCTCTCACGTCTCACCGGACCGCGGGACACCACCTTGTTCCTCTTTCTGTCTGCCGCTACCTGTCCTGCCGGGAGTTATCCACCGTTGTCGGGTACGATAGAGGAATTATACCCTGCTGGAGCGGGAAACGGGACTCGAACCCGCGACCCTCAGCTTGGAAGGCTGATGCTCTAGCCGACTGAGCTATTCCCGCCCTTTGCACTCTTTGGCCTCTGACTCTTTTATGGGGAGGGGAGGATTCGAACCTCCGAAGGCTTCGCCGGCAGATTTACAGTCTGCTCCCTTTGTCCACTCGGGAACCTCCCCGCTTAGCCTATGGGCGTATGGGAGAAAAAGCTGGCGAAGGGACTCGAACCCCCGACCTGCTGATTACAAATCAGCTGCTCTACCCGCTGAGCTACGCCAGCCAGACGGTAAAAATATATATTACCTATTTTGGTAGCAAAAAGCAAGCTCATTTTTCTCTCCCCATCCCCCCTCTGTGCTCTTCCTCGCGGCACCCCTGTTGCCTGCGGATCTCGTAGAGCAAGATCCCGCCGGCCACCGCCACGTTCAGCGCCTTGATCCGTCCAGACAGGGGAATGGTCACGAGGAAATCACACTGCCGTTGCACCAGCGGCCGTAACCCTCGCCCTTCCTCTCCCAAAACGAGCGCCGTGGCCTCCCGAAATTGGTGAGTATAGCATGGATCACCGCCCTTGGCAACCCCTCCCACAACCCAAAACCCTTTTTTTTTCAACTCGAGCAGGGTCCGGCTGATATTGACCACCTCGACCACTGGGATGTACTCGCTGGCCCCGGCAGCGGCCTTGGCCACGGTGGCCGTAATCTTCGCGGCGCGATGACGCGGGACAATGACCCCGGCCACGCCAAAGGCCTCGGCAGAGCGGAGCAAAGAGCCGAAGTTGCGGGGATCTTTGATCTCATCGAGCACCAGGAGGAGGGTGGTAGGGGCCGGTCCTGCCGACCGGATTAAAGCCTCCAGGCTCATCCCGCTGCGCGGTTTCACCCTGCCGACCACCCCCTGATGGGTTCGCACCCCGGTGAGATGATCGAGCTCTCTCCGCTCTTTCCAGTACACGGGAATACCCTGGTGCGCTGCCCGTTGGAGAATCTCGCAGATCACCGCTCCCCTACGTCCATGGGCCAGGTAGAGGGCCTCTACCCGATCCGCCGATGCCTGGAGCGCCTCCCTGACCGGATGAACTCCGTAGAGCAGCTCTCCTCCCTGTGCCGGTTCAGGGGAACCGGCCGCTTTTTCCCTCTTCCCTCCCCTTTCTCTCTCACCCATCGCCTTCCCTGCCGGATCCGTTCCTCTCCGCACAAGACTCATCGTGGTGCCACGGTACAGACCGAGTAGGCGGCGATCCCTTCGCCTCGTCCACAAAAGCCCAACCCTTCACTGGTTGTCGCCTTGATCCCTACCCGGGAGGGCGCGATCTGTAAGGTCGAGGCAATCGCCGTGCGCATGGCTTCCACGTAGGGAGCGAGGCGGGGACGTTGCGCCACGATCACCGAATCGGTATTCCACACCACGTAGTTCTGTTCGGAGAGTTTCCGGGCCACCTGGGCCAGGAGGGAGAGGCTGGAGATCCCTGCATAGCGGGGATCGGTATCCGGGAAATGCCGTCCTATATCTCCCAGGGCCAATGCACCGAGCAAAGCGTCACAGAGGGAATGGACCAGGACATCGGCATCTGAGTGTCCCTCCAGCCCCTCCTCACTCGGGATCTCTACCCCGCCCAGAATCAGCTTTCGTCCCCGCACCAGGCGATGGACATCATATCCCACGCCGACGCGCATCCCTCACCCTCCTTCTATGCCGTCGGGCCAGGAGGAAGGCTCCTGTTGCAGCAGGGCTTCTGCCACAAACAGGTCTTCTGGTGTGGTGATCTTGATGTTGAAAGGAGAGCCGGGTAACACGCGGACCCGAACGCCGAGCCGCTCGATGAGAGTCGCCTCATCTGTTGCCGTGTAGTGCTCGGCAAAAGCGTGACGGAATGCCTCCTGCAGAAGTGCATAGCGAAAGACCTGGGGGGTCTGTACCCTCCAGATCTCTTGCCGGTTCAGGGTTTCCAGCACATACCCCTCCCTGGCGATCCGTTTCACCGTCTCCCGCTCCGGAAGGGCCAGGATGGCTGCTCCCGACTCCTGTGCCGCCTCCAGGAGAGGGGCTATCGTCCGGGTAGGGAGGAAGGGGCGGACCCCATCGTGGATGAGGACCCACTCTGTGGCCGGATCAATGGCCTGCAATCCCTTATACACAGACTCCTGCCGCGTCGCCCCTCCCCCGACGATCCGCTCCACCTTGGAGAGTCGATACGGTTCTACAATCTCCCGCCAGCATTCTTCTCTCTTCTGGGGTGGGACCACCAAGACGATGGCGTGCACGAGTGGTGAGGCTTGAACCCGTTCCAGTGCATAGACGAGGAGCGGTTTGCCTGCCAGTGGCAAGAACTGCTTTGCCGGAGTCTTGCGCATGCGGGTCCCCGCCCCGGCGGCCGGGATAAGGGCAACGGTGCGCATCCTCAGCCTACCTTGGAGGTTTGAAATCCCTCTTCTCGTTCCAGCTCTTCTCGCAAGCGGGCAAAGATCATACGACCGGCCGTGGTCTGCAGCACACTGGTTACCGTGACCTCCACGGTTCGCCCCAGGTACTTCTTGGCATTATCCACCACCACCATGGTGCCGTCGTCCAGATAGGCCACGCCCTGCCCGTATTCCTTCCCCTCCTTGAGCAGGTAGACACTCATCGACTCTCCCGGCAACACCACCGGCTTCACCGCATTGGCCAACTGGTTGATGTTGAGGACGGGCACCCCCTGCAACTCCGCCACCTTGTTCAGGTTGAAGTCGTTGGTCAAGACCTTACCGTTGAGCATCTTTCCCAGGGCGACCAGCTTGGCATCCACATCCCGGATCTTGGGGAAATCCTGATCAATGATCTGGACATTCACATCGGCGTTGCGCTGGATCCGCTGGAGCACCTCTAAACCCCGCCGGCCCCGGTTCCGCTTCAGGGAATCGGACGAGTCGGCGATCTGCTGGAG
>RFHZ01000920.1 GCA_003696125.1 Nitrospinota bacterium | reverse complement strand
TCCATCTCCTGCCCTAGAGGAACCCGAGTCCCCTGTAGATTCCTCACCGCTACCCTCGGCATCAGGAATGGAACGCCTCGCCCTGGATCGCTCCCCGGCCAGATCGGGCCGACTGATCGATAGAGAGGAACTGTTTCGCAATTCACAACGCTGGATAGCGAGTCGGAAGAAGAGGTGAAGAGGGATGCTGTTATCTGTGGTCATGCCGGTCTACAACGAACGAGCCACGATAAAAGAGATCATCCAACGCGTGCAGGCCATCGATATCCCCAAAGAGATCATCATTGTGGATGATGGTTCCACCGATGGAACCCGCGAATTGCTACAGAACCTGCAGGGGGAGAACATCCGGGTCTTCTACCATGAGGTCAATCGCGGAAAAGGGGCGGCGGTGCGGACCGGTTTTCAACAGGTGCGGGGAGATGTGGTGATTATTCAGGACAGCGATCTCGAGTATGATCCGCAAGACTACTACAAGCTGCTGGAGCCGCTTCTCGATGGGAGGGCCGATGCGGTCTTTGGCTCCCGTTTTCTGGGGGGACCCCATCGCGTCCTCTTCTTCTGGCACTATGCGGCGAACAAATTTTTGACGCTCCTGTCAAATATGCTGACAAACCTGAACCTCTCCGATATGGAAACCGGCTTTAAAGCCTTCCGGGCAGAAGTGGTTAAGTCCCTGCATCTGAAGTCTAATCGCTTCGGCTTTGAGCCAGAAGTGACGGCCAAGCTGGCCAAGCACAGGTACCGGATCTATGAGGTCCCTATCTCCTATAGTGGACGCGACTATAGCGAGGGGAAGAAGATCACCTGGCGAGATGGGGTGGCTGCCCTGTACCACATCATCCGTTTCCGCCTCTTCGACTGATCTTCCTGCCTCTGGCCCCCTGCCCCTTCTGCTCCCCTCTCCAGATGGTGGCCGGTGGAAGAGGGTGATATTCCCCCAGCAGAAGGCGGGGACAGGTGTACCCGCTTTTCCCGACATTCACCTCTTGCCATCCTCTCCATTTCCGTGTAGGATAATAGGGATAGAGGGAGGATGGTGGACGTGTGACGGTGACCGGTGAGGAGAAGGGTCGTATGCCGATCTATGAATATCGGTGCAACGATTGTGGGAAGAAATTCGCCTTTTTATACGGAGTTTCTGCCTATAGTCGCTCTCTTTGCTGTCCCTACTGCGAAGGGATCAACCTCTCTCGCCTCATCTCCCGTGTCGCCCGCCTGCGGTCAGAGGAGGATCGCTTGGAGGCGCTGGCCGATCCGGGAAAGATCGGGGATTGGGAGGACCCCAGGCAGATCCGTCGCTGGGCACGACAGATGGGGAGTGCGCTGAGTGACGAGGCCGGGGAGGATCTGAGTGAAGTGGTCGATGAGATGCTGGAGAGTGAACAGCAAGGAGAAGGCGACACGCTGGAGGAGAAAGAATAGAGCCGGCAGGAAGGATGGAGGACAGGGGAAAGGCTATGCCGTTAAAAATATCTCTGGGGAGGAGAGAGTATCATCCTCTCCAGCGTAGCGTTCTCGAAGACGAAATCTCCCAGATCGAGGAAGGGTTGCGTGAACTGGAACTCCTGCGGAAGAGGGCCATGGAACGTCATTCACTTATCCGGGAACTGTCGGTAGAGCTCCAAGAGCTGCGTAGCGAAATCGCCCGCCTCTCTCCTCGTCGGTTTTGGCATCGCTTCTGGAAGAGACACGGGTAGAGAGCGCGGAAGCGTATCGGTGCCGGTGTGCCGCCTGGACTTCAAATCCAGTGTACGGGGCTGATAACCTCGTGGGTGGGTTCGACTCCCACACGCTTCCGCCAGCGCGTTTGCCCCTAGGGTCGGGGAATGGGGATACGACGAGCTATGAGGAGCATTTGCTGGCGTGGGATAGCAGGGGTGTTGATGGTTCTGGTGACCTGGATCGGGGGGTGTGCACCGACCCTGGAGCAGGTTCGTAACCAGGATCAGGCCCAACAGCACTATCTGCGTGGTGTCGGTTACCTCAACCTGGGGGCGGCAGACCTGGCGGTAAAGGAGCTGCGCAGCGCCCTCGAATTCGATGCGAAGAACGCCGAGATCTATAATGCCTTAGGTCTGGCCTATCATATGCAGGGAAAGCATCCTCTGGCTGCGGCTCAGTTTGAGCAGGCCACACGTCTTGATCCCCGCTTTTCCGAAGCCCACCTGAACTACTCCGCGCTGCTGCTCGATATGGAACAATGGGATAAAGCCATTGTGGAGGCAGAGAAGGCCCTGGCTAACCCGGCCTATCAGACCCCGGAGCGGGCCTATCACAATCTGGGAGTGGCTTACTACCAGAAGGGATTGCTCGAGATGGCTGCCTCCTATTTTCAGAAGGCGCTGCGGTTTCAACCCGATTTTCCCTATGCCAATTACTATCTGGGGCGTATCTATCTCCAGACCGGTCGACTTGCCGAGGCGATTCAGGAGTTTAATGCGGCCATCCAACGTGATCCGACATACGTGCCGGCCTACTACCAACTGGGACTAGCCTACTATAAGCAAGGAGAGCGCCAAAAGGCGGAGAAGGTCTTTCGCAAGGTCATGGTCTTGGCTCCTCGTAGTCGCTGGGCTCAAACCTCTCAGACGTATCTAGAGCAACTCCGATAACCTTTCGTGTCTTCCCGCGACAAGACCTCTCGCTTCCCCGCTGTTTCGGTAAATGTCGTGACAACACTTTCCTCTCTGGCCAAGAGGTGAGAAGAAAGGGAGAGCATGGTGGAATCATTAGGCGAATTTCTCAAAAGGGAACGTGAACTGCGTAATGTCAGTTTAGAAGAGATCTCCAGTGCGACCAAGATCAGTATCCGCTATCTGGAGGCGCTGGAACGAGAGGAGTACGACCTGCTCCCGGCAGAAGCGTTTGTGAAAGGCTTTCTCCGGGCTTATGCCCGCCATATCGGTATCGATCCTGATGAGGTCATCTTACTCTATCAGGAAAATAAGGCGCATCTCTCTCCTCCGGTAAAACCGGCCAAATCGCCTGCCACCCCTCCCGGACCGCTCGGGTCAAAGGTCTTTCTGGGCTCCCTCTGCTCTCTTCTCTTCCTGATAGGCGTGTTGTTTTACTTCTTCCTGGAGACAGACGGTAACCTCGCGGTATGGCAGGAGGTAAAGGGATTGATCTCTTCCCAGGAGGCTTCTCCCCCCCCTGTTCCAGAGGCACCTTCTTCCCAGTCCCTTCCCCTTTCCCAACGGTTGCCCGCCTTGCAAACGAACCTCCAGCCTGGCCAGGAGACCTCCCCTCCCCTCGCGGGTGGATCAGCCGGTGAGGAAGGATTGACAACGACGGGTACGGCATTTACGGTAGCCGTAACCGCTCTCTTTGATACCTGGTTACGGGTCACTGTTGATGGAGAGCAGCAAGATCTGCTCCTCTTGTCGGGACAGACAGAGCGCTGGCAGGCCCAAAAGGAGATGGTACTGAGTGTGGGAAATGTCCGGGGAACCCGACTCACCATAAACGGAAAGCCGCTCGTCCTGCCCCCGACTTCCGGGAACATCCTCAAAGATTTTGTCATCACGCGGGCCATGGTTCCAGAAAAGGGTTAAAAAAAAGCGGGCAGTTGCCGATACGATAGGTAGAGTTTCTGTCTTTCTTGACAAAGGGGAGGGGGGTATCGTGTGTCAAAAAAGTGTCACTTCCCCTGCCCTGCACCGCTGGGGAGGCCGGGGGTGTGGAGAGCCACGGCTTTGCCGGTGAGGTGTGCCCGGCGAGAGAGCTGTCTTGAGGGCCGTAAGCGGTATCCTGCAGGACAAAAAGGTAGCCACGGTTTCTGAGAAGTCGCTTATCCCGCAACCAACAGTCAACGGTTTTGGGCTATGGCTGAGTCGATACATGCGCATTTTCCTTTCTCCTTGCATGGTCCGGAGAAACTTTTTGGTGTGATCGGGTATCCTATCCGCCATTCTCTGTCTCCCCTGATGCATAACACCGCCTTTCAGCATCTGGGCCTCCCTTATCTC
>RFHZ01000919.1 GCA_003696125.1 Nitrospinota bacterium | reverse complement strand
CCGCATCCTGAAACCTTTCGATTACGGAAGCGAACGTGAGGAGTATGAGTGGCTCTGGCCTCCAGAGGTCCAGGACCGGCTGAGTGCGTTGCTCCTTGAACTCCCTGCCACCCTGCGAGGTTACTTCCGGGCCCGCATCTGGCAGGAAGTGACGACAGATCCCCGGTACAAAGAGCATCCGCCGACCAGCGAGGATCTGCGGGCATTGCTGCAAGCGATTCAACGGGAGATGGAGCAAATCGCTCCATCCCATGGGGCGTAAACCTATGCACCAGAGAGCAGGCAAGCCCTGGAGTTCTCCACCGCTTTCTGGTGTCAGTCAATGAGGAGGGAGGGTATGGAGAGAAGGATTTCACGACGTGGGTTCTTACGATTATCGACAGCAGGTCTTGGTACGCTGAATCTCTTTACCTGGCAGAGTCTCTGGGGTGTCCGGCAGGCCTGGGGGGCAAACCCATCTTCCATCACCGCTACCGCCTATGGGGGACCCTGGGAGAAGGCGGTGAAGGCAAACTTCGTTACCTGTTTCAAAGCAAAGACGGGGATAGATGTCAATATCCTGGTCGGCACGCCTCCGGAGTGGCTACAGAAGATCATGGCCACCTATCAGCGCAAACCGGCGATCGATGTGCTCCTGGCAACCAGCACCTTTACTCACCAGGCGATTCGTCTCGGACTCCTGGAGAAGCTGGATGAGGACAAGGCCCCCAATCTGAAAGATGTCCCAGCCATCTTTAAAGACCCTTTCGAGGGATATGCAGCTTCGTTTGATGGTGGTGCCTGGGCCATCGCCTACAATAAAGAACGGATTACCAACCCACCTGATACCTGGGAAGAGTTGGTAGAACGGATCATCCGGGGGGAGTTTGGCCGACGCGTGATGTGGCCGTCGATCAACCAGACCGTCGGACCGGAATTCGTCTGGCTGATGGCGGTCACGTTTGGAGGGAGCCTGGAGAACATCGATCCAGGTATCCAGAAGATCAAGGAGATGAAACCGTATATTGCCAAGTTCTTCAGCGACATGCCAAGCCCGGGGAATGCGCTGGTGGCTGGAGAAGTCGATTTGGCCATCTGGGCCGATGGGCGCCTTTGGGGTCTGGTAAAAGCGGGAGCCAAACACCTCTCCTTCAAATACCTCAAACCCAAATCACCCATGACTACAGTCGAGTGGATGAAGGTGAAGAACTCACCCGACATCGCCTGGGAGTATCTCAACTGTGGATTTGACCCGCAAGCCCAGTGGGGATTTATCTCTAATTTCCCTGGGTACTTCGTGACGAACAGGAAGGTAAAGTACCCGCCAGACCATGCGGCGCTGTTAGATCCGACGGCTGCGGACTTTACGTTTGAGCACTTTGTCTTTGCACCCTATAAGGAGATGGCGCCCCTGATTCCACTCTGGGTAGAGAAATGGAACAAGGAGATAGGGGCCTGAGTCCAGGTTAAAAGGCGTGGGGCAAGGTACTCCTTGCCCCCAGGAGAGAGGGTTCTATGCATCGACTCCGCAAGTGGGGAATCACTCCCTGGGTTTTGCTTACCCCTATTCTCACTTTTTTACTCCTCTTCTATCTTGCCCCTTTCCTGTGGATTGTGGAGGTCAGTCTCCTCCCCAACCCGCTTCGTTTCCCGGGGAAAACCATGGGCTTCATGAACTACACCCGCTTGCTGTTCGATGCGTACTACCTCAGGATCATGCTCCAGACCTTTCTCCTCGGCTTTGGTATCACCGTGTTTACTCTGCTTTTGGGTTATCCCTGTGCGTACTTTATCGCGCGGACCCGTTCTCGCTGGAAACCGTTTTTCGTCTTCATGGTGATCACTCCACTCATGGTGAGCATCATCATCCGATCGTATGGATGGATGGTGTTGCTAGGGGATGCCGGACTCCTGAATACGCTTCTCCTGGCGCTGGGGGTCACTCATCAACCGGTAAAGCTGATCTATAACTGGATCGGAGTCGGGATCGCACTCATCCACGTGCTGCTCCCCTTCATGATTCTCACCGTGACCAGTGTGCTGGAGGGGATCGATACCAGTGTGGAAGAAGCGGCTCGCGTCTTGGGGGCCAGTCGCTGGCAGACCTTTTTACGCGTGACTTTTCCCTTGAGCATGGAAGGGGTGGGGGCCGGATGTACGCTGGTCTTCATGCTGACCATCGGGAGCTTTGTGACCATCCTGCTGGTGGGGGGAACAGAGACGATGGTGCTCCCGCTCCTGATCTACCAGCAGATCACCGTAGCCTTTGATAACAACTTTGCCGCGGCGATCGGAACCCTTCTTCTGCTCATTTCCGTCGGGATACTCTATCTGCAGGCCCGGCTCTTCAGAGTAAGAGGGAAGACGATCCGATGAGACGCAAACGTGACTTTGTCCAGCAATGCTTCCATCTCTATATCCTGTTGCTTTTCCTCTTTCTCGCTGCTCCAATCCTGATCGTAATCGTTGTCTCCTTCAATCCCGAAGGGTACGTTCGCTTCCCGCCCTCTGGGGTTTCTCTCCGCTGGTTCCAGGCAGTGTTTATGGATAAAACCTTCGTCACAGCCATTATTAACAGTGGGAAACTCGCCTTTCTGGCCACTCTTATCTCATTGGGTTTGGGGATTCCTGCCGCCGTCGCTTTGGGACGCTATCAATTTCCGGGGAAGTATCTGATCGAGGCATTCCTCTTGTCGCCTCTGAGTCTGCCGATGATTGTCCTGGGGATCGCCTTGCTCTTCTACGTCAATAAGATCGGGCTGGGACTCTCCTTTTCCAGCCTGCTGGCCGGTCACGTGGTTATCACCATTCCCTATATCCTTCGTACCGTGGTCGGGGTCTATCGCGGCATGGATCGTACCGTGGAGGAGGCGGCAATGGTGCTGGGAGCCAACAGTTGGGCGACGTTTTACCATATCACCTTACCGCACCTCAAACCGGGAATCATTGCCGGAGCGATCTTTGCCTTTCTCCTCTCTTTCGATAATGTCCCGGTCTCCATCTTCTTGACCACCCCGGAGACAACGACGCTGCCAGTGGCACTCCTGAGCTATCTCGTGTACAACTTTGATCCGTCCATTGCAGCGATTTCGACTCTAGAGATGGCTTTTGTCATGGTGGCGATGTTCATCGTCGAGCGACTTTATGGATTACAGAAACTCACGGCTTT
>RFHZ01000918.1 GCA_003696125.1 Nitrospinota bacterium | reverse complement strand
CTCCTCGATGGCAGCATAGGTGTCGGTGGGGGAGATGACCTCAACCGCCAGGTCGGGTGGTCCAGGCCAGAATCCTTCTGGTATGCCGTCTTCGGGAACACGATCACGGCGGACAAAGGCAAAGTCCGGAGCCCGTACCGTATCCGGGTCTGTGCCGATCAGGAAACCCGTTTCTGCCCCCAGCGCCACCCCCAGGGCATTATCCTGGATGAAACGGCCGAGCAGGAGGCTCAGACGCATGACAATCGCTCCATGTTCACCACCGGCAGGAGGCATACGCCGCAACTCTCCCTTCACCAGCTCATAGCAGAAGCCGTCATCAGGCAGGTGGAATAACTGGTCTGCCGTCAGCAACGTTTTGGCTTCACGCATCCGATACCCCTCCTCGCTCCCCCTGGTGTGTGGAAAACACATATTCTACCGGCAGGGAAAACCCTTCCAGCACTTCGGAATAGACGGTCATCCCTGTTCCGAAGATATCGAGGAGTTCTACTTCTGGGGATAACCGCATGACCTCCACGGTCTGGGCCTCTGGACTGACAATCCAGCATTCTCGCACCCCAACCTGCCGGTAATCTGCCAGTTTCTCCTCCATCCCGCGACGGGGATTAGCGGGAGAGAGGATTTCGATAACAAGGTCTGGAGGATGAGGCAATAAGGGGACGTCCTGGAGTTGAGCACCGTCGGTGATCCCGCTCCGTTGGGCACTCAGAAAGAGCAGGTCAGGTTGCCGCACCCGGAGGGGAGACCTCTGTATCACGACATCAAGAGGAGCATAGAGGAGAACACCGAGGTGATGGGCTCGTATGAAGCGGTCCAGGGCGCGAAAGAGGTTTGCCGAAATCCACTGATGCCTGGGAGTTGGACTGGGGACCATTATCAACTCTCCATCAACGATCTCGTATCTCTGCCTGCTCTCCGGCAGGGCCAGGTACTCGTCATAGGTGAGACGTCTGGTTATAACGGCCATCTCTTGCTCCTACGCCTCGTCGGTCACATATTCATAGAACCGGCATCTCCGTTTCAGTATACCATACTTTGCCCTGTTTTTGCCTCACCTTTTCCCTGGGACAGGAGCGGCGTGGCGATGGACCGGATACGGAACGGCTGCCGTGGCCCGGCAGGCAGCGGCCAGGTAGGGGGTCAGTTGTTCGGCCAGGATCCATGCTTCCCGGTTCCGAGCACGGAGCCGCTCTGCCGCCTCCTGTGCCCTGGCGTACAGCCGTTCCTCGTCCACGGTGAGTACCCGTCCCTGTTCCACCACGATGCGACCATCAACGATCACCGTATCGACGTCGGCACCGGTTTCCGCATAGACCAGAGCCTGCAGGGGATGGTTGAGGGGACGCAGGAACACGGAACCGGTGCGCACAAGGATCAGGTCTGCCTTGCGTCCGGGAGCAATGGCACCGATATCGCTGGCCAGGCCCAGCACCCTGGCGCTTCCGGTGGTTACCATCTTCCAGGCCGTTTCTGCCCCGATCCAGCGCTCCTGCTCGTACGGGAAACGCACCTTACCGACCAGAGCGGCAAACCGCATGGCCTCGAACAGGTTCTGGTTATCCGAGCTCATCGAGCCATCGGTACCCAGGCCCACGGTGACTCCCTGTTCTTCCATCTCTCGAATAGGGGCAATGCCGCTTCCCAGCTTGAGATTACTCGCCGGGTTATGGGCGATGGCCGCTCCTGCCCGGGCCAGGATCTGGATATCCCCCTCTGTCAGCCAGACCCCATGGGCACCGACGAAATGTGGACCGAGCAGGCCGATCCCGTCCAGGTGTTCGACAAGCGTCTTTCCCCAGCGACGGAGGCTATAGATCGCCTGGACCCTGGTCTCGGCCAGGTGGGTATGGAGTCCCACCCCGTACTCGCGTACCAGGCGCAGGCAGCCGTGAAGGAAGGCATCGCTACACTGGCCGGGAATGGTGGGAGCAACACCCACCCGGATGCGTCCACCGGCCGTCCCATCCCAGCGCCGGATCGCCTGGGCGGTGAGCCGGAGCAGTCCCTCTGCCGGTGCTGTCTCGATGCTCTCCACCGTGCGTCGCAGCTCATGCGGGAGCAGGTCGAGGAGACCGGGTATGGTCTGGTAGAAGACGATATCCGCCACCGCAGGGGCGATCACCGCCCGTAGCGCCACATCGGTATAGGCACGGACCACCGCCTCTATTCCCTCTCCGGTCGGGGCCGGAACGGCCATGAACAGGTCGTACACAGCCGTACAGCCGGTCTTGAGCATCTCAACTGCACCGATCGCTGCCGCCGTGTAGTGGTCCTCCGGGGTCCGGTTTCCGTTCAGTGCCGCACTGTGGT
>RFHZ01000917.1 GCA_003696125.1 Nitrospinota bacterium | reverse complement strand
TGACCGGAAGAACTTTTTACCGCCGAGCACGCAGAGAACGCCGGGATACATAAGCAAAAACGCTCTGCGGACTCGGCGTCCTCGGCGGTGTAAACTTGTGGACAGCGCGAAGTTCGTGGGACAAAAAAGTGTTCAAACTGTTAGTCATACTTGCTTAAGAATGCCCTGCAGGAAATCGGTGTTGCACCGGAAGAGAAGATGCTTTAAGATGAGAGACCTGTCGACCTCTCAAAGACAGGTCGTTGACCGCGATAGATACACGGGTGGTCTCGACCACCTCTCATCCCCAGGTTAGCAGAAGGGAAACGATGGTGCTCGACTTGGTACCCAAAACCGCATACACGGAACTCCTGCAGGATCTTCTCCTCGGGAAAGCGATCACCCGGGAAGAAGCCTGTTTTCTTTTTCAAGCCCAGGCTTCCGATTTTACCGCCCTCCTCTGGGTCGCCGGTCAACTGCGGGACCAGGGACGGGGAAAATATGTCAGCTACTCGCGCAAGGTCTTCCTGCCCCTGACCAATATCTGCCGGGATCGCTGTGCTTACTGCACCTTTCGTCGAGATCCTGATGAAGCCGGGGCCAAAACCATGACCCCAGAAGAGGTGCGCCAGCAGGCCCGCCGGGCCAGAGCACTGGGATGTAAGGAGGCGTTGTTCAGCATGGGAGACAAACCGGAGCTGGCCTTCCCCCAGGTAAAACGGGCATTGCAGGATCTCGGCTATCCAGACAGCCGTTCCTACCTCCATGCCATGTGCGAACTGGTGCTGGAGGAGGGACTCCTCCCCCATGCCAACCCTGGCCTCATGGATGAGGCCGAACTGCTTCGCCTGCGAGAGGTGAATGTCAGCATGGGGCTTATGCTGGAGAATATCAGCGACCGGCTCCTGGAAAAGGGACAGGCCCACCACGCCTGTCCGGATAAGGTCCCCCAGCTCCGGCTGCGTACCATAGAACTGGCCGGGAAACACCGCATCCCTTTTACCACCGGGATCCTGATCGGTATCGGGGAGACCATAGCGGAACGGGTCGATTCCCTCTTTGCCATCCAAAAGCTGCACGCGCAATATGGTCACATCCAGGAAGTCATCATCCAGAACTTCCGCACCAAACCGACCATTCCGATGCGGGACTGGCCAGAACCGACCCTCTGGGATCATCTGCGCACCATCGCCATCTCCCGTCTCATCCTCGGCCCAGACATGAACATCCAGGCGCCTCCCAACCTCAACCAGGATGCCTACCCCCTCCTCTTGCTCGCCGGCATAAACGACTGGGGTGGCATCTCACCGCTGACCAGAGACTTCATCAACCCGGAGGCACCCTGGCCCCATATCTCCCGCCTGCGTGACCACACCCACACCGCCGGCTTCGTGCTCAAAGAGCGGCTGGCCATCTATCCGGAATATATTCGCCGGCAAGGGTTTCTGGCCGCTTCGCTCCGGCCACGTGTGGAAGCGATGATCGACGCCGAAGGGTACGCCCGCCAGGAGTAGAAGAGGGAGGATTTAGCGCACCTCAAGAATCACGCACTTGAGATAGGCGGTCTCCGGAGCGGCCAGCAGGACAGGATGGTCTCTGGCCTGGCCCCGCATCTCTAACAGGCGGGCGGTGCGTCCCGCTTTTTGCGCTGCCCGCAGGAGCACGGAGACAAACTCCTCTCTTGACACGTGGTGGGAACAGGAGGAGGTGATGAGAATCCCGCCGGGTTCCAGGAGCGCGATACTCTGCCGGTTCACCTCCAGGTATCCCCGCAATCCCTCCCGCAACTTCTGCTTGCTCTTCACAAAGGCGGGAGGATCTAAGATAATTGCTCCAAAACGCCGGCGTTGCCGGCGCAAGGCCTTGAGCTCTGCCCAGACATCTCCCACCCGGAAGGTTGCCCTGGAAGCATAGCCGTTGAGGGCGGCATTTTCCCGGGCCAGGGCTATCGCTTTCTCTGAGGAATCGATCCCTAACACCTCTCGCGCCCCGGCCTGCAGGGCAGTCAGGGACCAGGCCCCGGTATAGCAGAAGCAGTCGAGGACGGTGCGTCCCTGGAAATAGGGAGCAGAAGCACGCCGGTTGTCATGCTGATCAAAGAAGAACCCGGTTTTCTGTCCCTCCAGCAGATCGACCTGCAGGCTCAATCCCCCTTCCTCGATAGAGACCGGTGCCGGTGGTGAGCCTTTCAGGATACGTTTCTCCAGAGGGAGTCCCTCCAGGGTACGGATGGCGGCATCGTTGCGCAGGATGATGCCCCGGGGACGAAAGACCCGCTCCAGCCCCTCCTGGATGGAGTGGAGGCGTTGCTCCATGCCCAGGGTGAGGGTCTGCACCACCAGGTAATCCTCATACTTATCGACGATGAGGCCGGGGAGAAAATCGGCCTCGCTGTACACGACCCGGTAGGAGGTGCGGTCAGGGTAGAGACGAACCCGCAGATCGTACGCCTCCTGGAGG
>RFHZ01000001.1 GCA_003696125.1 Nitrospinota bacterium | reverse complement strand
CTCCCCCGGTCGATACCACGATCTACAGCGGCTGGAACGGGCTGATGGTCTCGAGCTATCTCGAAGGGTACCGGGTCCTGGGAAAAGAGGAGCTCCGCGCCTTTGCCCTGAAAACGCTGGAGTTTGTCTGGACCCATCTTTCCACTCCGGCCGGTGGGGTGCTCCATGCCCTCACCAGTGAAAAGCCCCAGCAACTCTACCTCTTCGAGGACCAGGTCTACCTGGCCAGAGCCTTTCTCGACGCCTTCGAGATCACCGGCGAGATCCACCACCTGCAGCGGGCAGAGCAGTTGATCCGCTTTGCCCTGGAGCGGTTCTGGGATCGGCAGGCAGGTGGATTCTTTGACACCCTCCCCCCAGCGCAGGACCAGGCGCTCTGGCAACAGTCGCCCAAACAGATCCTTGACCACCCGATCGCCGCTCCCAATGCGGTAGCGGCTATGGTTTTGGATCGTCTCTACTACCTGACCTTCAAGGAGGAATACCGGGAAAAGGCGGAAGCAACCCTGCAGGCCTTTGCCGGGGGGATTCCCGACTATGGGCTGTACGCAGCCGGCCTGGTCCAGGCCCTCTTCTACCATCTCTACCACCCGGCCCAGGTCGTCATCGTCGGGCAGAAAGAGGATCCGCAGACCCAGGCGCTTTGGAAAAAGGCGCTCTCCCTGTACCGACCCGGAAAGCTGGTTCTCCTGTATGAGAAAGACACCAGCCTGCTCTCTCCCCCTCCTGTCGTTGCCGATATCCTGAAGGCCACTCCACCTGAGCGACAACCGCTCGCCTATGTCTGTGCCGGCAACGTCTGCGCTCCTCCTACCGGCGATGCGGAACAGATGGCCTCTCTGCTCCACAGGATAGGGCGGCAGGATACTGATCTATGAACCTTATGCTCAGACGCTTTTCCCCTGGTATACTCAACAGATGAGGCTTTGGCTATCCTGGTTTGTAATCGGCTTGAGCCTGTGGGCGCAGCACGCTGCGCCCCTACCTGGGGATGGAGAGAAGAGCACCAGGGGGCGAAGAATCCCCTCCATTCTTTACTTGACTTTTTCTGTCAATTGCTCTAGAAAGAGACTAGCGGGCTTTGGAAAGCTTGTAGACCTTTCTGCTGCTTTCGAGAGGGAGAGGAGAGCGTTCTCCCTGCTCTGAGAACAGGTGGCTGATAGGTGATCGCTTACCGTGTAAGAAAGGAGGGAGCAAGATGGTAAAGTCCAGGTTTTCTCTCATAGCGGTACTCATCGGATTGTTTACGCTTACCCTCTGGTGGAATCCTCTTCCCCTTGCGGCCCAGGAGCCGATCAAGATCACCTTCTGGCATGCCATGAGCGCCAGGCGAATGCCGGCGGTCAACCGGATAGTGGAGGGATTCAACAAGGCCCATCCCGGGATCCAGGTGGAGCCGCAATTCACCGGGAAGTATAAAGAGGTGCTGGCCAAGACCATCGCTGCGGTCAAGGCCGGAACACCTCCCCACCTGGCCCAGATCTACGAGGTGGGAACCCAGACCATGCTGGACAGCGGGGCGATCGTTCCGGTGTTCGAGCTCTTTAAGCCGGGAGAGGTCGATTGGGGGGATGTGATCGGTCCCATCCATGACTACTATGCGGTTGATGGCAAACTCTACTCCATGCCTTTCAACTCCTCCACCTCCATTCTCTATTACAACAAAGACCTGTTCCGCAAAGCCGGGTTGAACCCGAATAAACCACCCAGCACCTGGGAAGAGGTGGAAAAGGTCGGGAAGCGGCTGGTGGAGAGTGGTGTGGTTCCCCACGCCCTGAGCTTTGGCTGGCCTGGCTGGCAGTTTGAGCAGATGCATACCCTCCACAACCAGTTTTACGCCAATAACAAAAACGGAAGGGCAGGACGGGCCACCAAGGTCCTTATCAACGGGGACTTCGGGGTCAAGGTGGTGGAGAAATGGGTCGATCTGGCCAGGAAGAAGATCTTGATCTACGGGGGTGAAGAGTACCGGGCCAACGACGCTTTCCTGGCCGGGAAGATCGCCATGCTCTTCCAGTCCACCTCCTCGGTCGGTTCCATCACCAAGGCGGCGAAGTTTGAGGTGGGAACGAGTTTTCTGCCCCGCTTTCAAGGGTATGAACGGGGGAATTCGGTGGTCGGTGGCGCCACCATCTGGGTGCTGAAAGGTCACTCTCAGAAAGAGTACGATGCCATCAAGGAGTTTCTGAAATGGATGATCCGGCCAGAAGTTACGGCCCAGTGGCACAAAGACACCGGCTATTTCCCGGCGACCAACAGCGCGGTCAAGCTCCTCCTGGATGAGGGCTGGTTTTCCCAGCATCCCAACCATCTGACCGCCTTTCTCCAGATCTTGACCGGGGTCAAGACCCCGGCCTCACAGGGGGTTCGCCTGGGTCCCTTTGTCGCCATCCGCAAAGCCTTCCGCTCGGCGTTAGAAAAGGCCATCCAGGGGACTCTCTCTCCCAAAGAAGCGCTGGACGAAGCGGCAGCCGAGGCGAATCGACTGCTCAGCGAATACAACGAACTCTATCAATAAAGGGAGGTCAACAGGGGGAGGGCAGGACCTCCTCTCTCCCCCACCTAAAAAAGATCATGGAGAGCAGATTTCCGCATAAGGTACTCCCCTATCTGTTGCTCGCACCTTCGGTAATCGTCGTGTTCATCTTCCTCATCTATCCCTCCTTCCAGTCGCTCTATTTAAGCTTTTTCCGCATGGCTCCCTTTGGCAATCGTCGCATCTATGTGCAATTCGATAACTTCATCAAACTCTTCTCCTCTGCCGCTTACCTCCACAGCCTCTGGATCACCTTTCTCTTTACCCTGGCTTTAGTGGTTGTAGGACTCGTGGTCTCCCTGGGATTGGCGGTGACGGCCAATCAAAAGATCCGGGGAATCGGCGTGTACCGTATCGCCCTGATCTGGCCCTACGCCCTCTCCCCGGCCGTGGCCGGCACCATCTGGGCACTCGTCTTTGATCCTGCCACCGGGGTGCTCTCTTACTTCTTCTCTTCCCTTTTCGGGTACACGCCGGATTGGAGGACGAACGGGACCCTGGCCCTGGTGGTGGTGACCGGAGCGGCAACCTGGAAGATGCTCGGCTACAACATCATCTTCTTCCTGGCCGGATTACAGATCATCCCGGAGGAGTTACTGGAAGCTGCCCAGATCGATGGCGCCGGAGCCTGGCAGCGTTTCTGGAAGATCACCCTCCCGCTCCTCTCCCCCACCACCTTCTTCCTCCTCATCATGAATGTCCTCTATGGATTCTTCGAAGTCTTTGGTCTCATCGATGTAATGACCTCGGGAGGACCGGGACGCGCCACCGAAGTGCTGGTGTACAAGCTCTACTATGATGGGTTTGCCAGCCTACGCACCGGGTACGCCTCGGCCCAGTCGATCGTCCTCTTCGTGGTGGTCGCTATTTTGACTCTTGCCCAGTTTCGCTTTGCCAGACGATGGGTCTTCTATCAGTAGAGAATAGCCGATGAAAAAACGACTCTCTTTTCAGTTCCTGATCCATGCCATCCTCATCATCGCGATCCTCCTGATCGCCTTTCCGGTCATCTTCGCCTTTATCGTCAGCACGCACGCCTACCAGGATGTCTTTCCCCCCAGGTTCTCTTTGGGAAGGTATCTGTGGGAGAACTACACGCAGGCCTGGAAACAGGTGAACATGGGACGCCTCCTCTGGAACAGCACCCTGATCTCTGTTGCCGTTTCCCTGGGCAAAATCGTGCTCTCGCTGATGGCTGCCTTTGCCTTCACCTATTTCGGGGATTTCCGGGGCAAGGGATTCTTCTTCGTGATCATCCTGATCACGCACATGCTCCCCCTTCCCATCCGTATCGTGCCCACCTTTGAGCTGATGCAGGATTTCAACTGGGTCAATACCTACTATGCCCTCACCATCCCCTTCTTTGCCAGTGCCACCGGCACCCTCCTCTTCCGCCAGCTCTTCCTCACCGTTCCCCTCTCCCTGTCCGATGCGGCACGGATCGATGGAGCCGGACCGATCAGCTTCCTGGTGCGTATCCTGGTGCCCCTGGCCCGTACCAATATCGCTGCCCTTTTCATGATCGAATTCATCTACATGTGGAATCAATACCTCTGGCCGCTCGTGGTGACCAACTCGGATGAGATGCGGGTGGTGCAGATCGGGATCAAGATGCTCTTGCTGCAGCAAGCGCAGGCAGCCGAGTGGAATGTCATCATGGCCGGAACGATCATTGCCATGCTCCCCCCGCTCATCGTCCTCTTTCTCCTGCAGAAGAGCTTTGTCCAGGGATTCGCCATGCAAGAGGAGAAGTAACATGTCCACACCGACACCGCCGTTTTCCATCCAGCAACTCCTGGGAAAGACCCTCTCCTGTACCTGTGGAGTCGAGCATACCATTCCTACGCAGGCGGTAATAATAGCTGAAGGGGCTCTAGAGCAGGTCCCTTCCTGCTGCACCCGCTACCTTCCTGGAAAACAGGTCCTGCTGGTGGTGGATGAGGTCACCTACCGGATCGCCGGGGAGCGGGTACAGAAGTACCTTGCCGACGCAGGCTATGCGGTCGAACCGCTCTTCCTGCGCACCCGTGCCGACGGCAGAGTGGTGGCAGACGACGAGAATGTTGCCCATGTGCGGACCCGGATCCGGGATGCCATCGATTTCCTGGTGGCGGTAGGGGCGGGTACGGTCAACGATGTCGCCAAGCTGGCCAGTTACCAGGCAGAACGTCCCTATCTGGTCTGCCCCACCGCCCCTTCCATGAACGGCTTTACCTCAGGAATCGCCGCCATCTTGAGCCGGGGAGTGAAACGGACCATCCCTGCCCATACCCCGGTGGCGGTGGTGGCCGATCTCAATATCCTCTCCACCGCCCCTCCGGCCATGATCCGGGCTGGTCTGGGAGACATGATCTCCAAGCCGGTCTCCAACGCAGACTGGAAGCTTACGCAGTTGATCAAAGGGGGGTACTATTGCGAGGTCCCCTTACGCATCGTGGAGGAAGCAGAACAGGCCTGCCGGGCTAATGCTGCAGCGATCGGGCAGGGGGAAAAAGGGGCCATAGGGATCCTGACCGAAGCCCTGATCCTCTCCGGTTTCTCTATGGTCGTGGCCGGTTCGTCCAGCCCGGCCTCGGGTGGAGAACACCTCCTCTCCCACTACTGGGACATGACCGCCCACTGGCATGGGAGGGAAGAGAACTTCCACGGGGCCCAGGTCGGGGTCGCCACCCTGGTCTCTGCTACCCTTTACGAAAAGCTGCAACGACTCGATCCGCAGGCCATCGACTGGACCGCGTTGCGTCGTCAATACCCGGACTGGGAAGAGCTGGAGCAATCGCTACACAAGATCCACGGTCCCCTGGCCGTCGAGGTGATCGCCGAGGCCAGGAAGAAATACCTGCCCCTGCCGGAAAAGGAGAAGGAATGGCAATGGATCCGGGAAAACTGGGACACCATCTGGCAAGAACTCTCTCCCATTCTCGTCCCGGCAGCCCGGATCCGGGAGATCCTGCTGGCGGCCGGGGCTCCTACTACCATGCGTGAGCTGGGCATCGGGGCAGAGGAGTTGCGTACCGCCTTTCTGCATGCCAAGGACATCCGGGGACGCTATACCGTGCTCGATTTTGCCCATGACCTCGGGGTACTGGAAGGGCTGTGCGAGGAGGTGTTAAGCGAGAGCGGGGTACTCGGATAAGCAGGGGGACAGGGATCCCTGCCCCCCTGCTGCTTACAACACCTGTCCCTGTTTGACCTCAAGGACGATGGTCACGGTGCGTCCATCGCTGGTCTTTTCACTCTTATTCTCCGCTTCTCCCACCGTGATCACAAACTCTTTCCCCACAAAATCGGCCTGGTCGGTGAACAGGGTAAAAGGCGGGATGAAGTTTCCCTGGGCATCGGTGATGACCGCCTTGTCCTCCACCTTAACCCAGCCGGTCCCGGTCACATGGACCAGCGGATGCTCCCCTTCATGATCCAGGACGATTTCCGTGATCTCCCCGCCTGCAGAGGGGGGTGGAGGAGGGGGAGGAGCAGGGGTTCCAGCATCCTTGATTTCCACCTTATGCGCCACCGCCGTATCCCCGGCAAAGGCGACCTTCACCTCGACCCGGTTCCCCTGGAAATCTGGCAGGTCTTCCGGGCAGATGTTCCCGTTATCATCAATATGAAGGATCGTCTCCTGCACCAGCACCACCTCTATCCCGTTGACCGTAATCGTCTCTCCGCTGACCTCAGAAAGTGTCCCCTCCAGCTCGCTGAAGAGGGGAAAGGTGGTGCCGAAGAAATCCGTCCATTGTTGAGACGGGGTGGTGGTACAGGTTCCTGCCGGTGGGGGAGGAGGCAAAACGGTGGCCCGCTTTACCTCGATCACGTCGGCCAGGATGCTTCCCCCCTCCAGCGTACCTTTCACTTCCACCATCTGGTTGGGCTGCAGGTCGGCAAAGGTGAGGGGAGTATGGGTATGATCTTCATGGATAAAGGTGCTGGTATCGACCTGGACCTCGATGCTCCCACCGGTAGGGATGAATCCCTTGGCCTCGTGGATACCCAGGGTAAAGCTGTTCTCTCCCATGCTGATGATGTTTCCCTCGACCTTAACGTAATCAGAAGGAGGGGGAGCAGCGCGGTGGGAGTCGATCTTGACCGTGAAGGCATCGATGTGGAGGGTGGCCGGCTGGTAGTCGCCTCGCACCTCTACCTTCTGCCCTGCTTCCAGCAGATCGGTGGTGGTGCTGGTCTGGCCGCTTGCCTCGTCCAGCACCGTTGCCCCAGGGAGGAGGGTGGCGGTAACGGTCTGGGTGCTGTGTTCGAGTTGCAGGGAGAAGTTCGTAGCGTCTGTAACCTCCATGACTACCCCTTCCAGTTTCCCGCTGAAAGGGAGGGTGGCGCTGGCAGGAGGGGAGACGGTGACGGCCGGGGTGATTACACCGCTATCCGGATCAAAGTCAAAAGAGCGGGTATCAAAATCGAGAACGACTTCAGGAGAATCCTCGGCCACGGTGACCTCTCCATTTCCATTAAAGGAGAAATCGCCATCTTGCGTGAAATGTCCCTCTCGAGTGGTACCATCCTTCTCCACCAGGGTCACCATGTTATCCACGGTGATAACCACCTCGTACCTGCCCGGGGGAAGAGGGGCAACCCCGAGCAGGCGCTTCTCTCCTGCCAGTTCCAGCAGATTGAGCGGGATTCCGCTGGCATCATCGAAGAGGAGATGGGTCTGATCAGCCCTCTTTAAGGCGACGCGTTTCACGGTAACAAAGACCTGGGCAAACTCATCCGCACTGCGATCGGTCACGAACAGAGAGGTCGCAACCTGAGCAGGGGGAGTAGAGGCCTGGGGTTGGGACGAGCCACCGCCTCCCCCTCCTCCACACGACCAGAGGAAAAGGGGCAAGAGGAGGAGTCCGATACTCCAGAGCCCGGTTCGTATTCGTGGTAACATCACTGTTTCCTCCTTTCCACAATCTCTCTCCATTGCCTATCACACCAGCTTTCCCATAGAAACAATCATTTTAATCCTCTTCTTCCTCATCATGCCCGTACCGCCGGGGCAGCAGCCTTCCACTAAGCGCGTCGACCTTTACCGTACTGACCAGCATCCCTTTCCAGAAGAGGGGAATGCGCCAGTACCGGCCATGCTCTCCCAACCAGGCTCTATTACCCACTTCGATCTGTGGGAGCAGGGTTTCCACCTTCTGCTGCACTTCTTGCGGGGAAACCTTTACCTCCCTGCTATACGCCTCCACCGAATAGGGGAGGAGCTCTCCGGTTTGCGGGTCAATACCTATTTTGGCGATGATCCCTTCTCTATCCCGGACCAATACCGACACCTCGGCTCCCCCTCGTTCCCATTTCTGGCGCACCGTGGCCACCTGCCAGGTCTTTTGTGACTCCTGGACCGCTTTCCGGGCGTCGGCTGCCGAGACCTGGGGAACAGCGTATCCTTTGTGTCCCCAGAATTCCCATCGTTCCTCCTTCTCATCCGCCAGGGCGGAAGAGGTGAGGATACCGCAGAGGAGTAAGATACCGGCAACGACTCGTTTTCTCCGCTGCATATGCTCTCTCCTTTTCCAGAAAATACCGTTGAACTTGCAGGGGATAAGTCCTCTTTTTGCCCCTGCCTTTCCCTTGACGCCGCTGTCTGGAAAATAAGGATAGCACAGGGAGGTTAAGAAGAAGGTTAAAGCGGGATTAAAAGTTTCTTAATCGGTATTTCCAGAGATCTTTGACACCAACCGCTGTGGCAAGGGCATCCCAGAGGGAATCTATACGGTTGGTGTCCTGGCAGGCGGCAAATCACCAGGTAAGGCCTGCACTCTCTTTCTGTTCGTAATCTCTCCTCCCCGGGTTTACCGCATCCTAATCTTGCGGGTCCTCTACATGGACGTTCACCCCGTAACCGGCCACACTATCAACTTCCCCATCTCCATCCGTGTCGATCGCCAGGTAGAGCTTCAGGTGTGCATTGCCGATCTCCACATTTCGCCGTTTGTCCAGGTGGAGGGCGGTGAAGGTAAGTTCGATCTCAACTGTACCTTCGTAGATACCATCGTCGTTATCGTCGTCATCGGAGTCATCAATCAGCGTTACACTATCCATGGTCCCCTCAGCCGGATCTTTCTTAGAACGGGGAGTAAACCGCTTCAACTCCACACCGGAAAACAAAGCTGCCCCCGCATCCACGGTCCAGTCCACGTGCAGAATAATCGCTTCTCCCAGGGTATAGTCGAAATCGGCAAAGCTGGAATCCCAGGTGATGGTGGTGGCTCCTTTCGTCTTGGTGCTCTGCTCGATCCCCTCCAATTCAGCCCAGACCGGTGTTACGGCCAGGGCCAAAGCCAGGAGACTCAGGAGCAGTAAAGGCGGGGTTTTTCTCCTCATCGTTCCCCCTCCTCTCTTGAAACGGGATGCCCTCGCCTTTTTTCATCCATAAAGGTGGGAGTGAGGGGAAAGGGCGTGGAGGAGGTACTATGCACACCGGCAGCTTACCCACTTCCCCTCATCAGATAGTATGGCCTGGAGAAGATTAAAGGAAGATTAAAAAAAGATTAAAATTCTCTCATCATGGCAGGACCCGTTTGGAAGAGGGGAAGGGCAACGGTAAAGGTGCTCCCCTTTCCCGGGCTACTTTCTACATGCAGAGAACCTCCATGCGCCCGCACGATCTCCTGGCATATGGCGAGTCCCAACCCGCTCCCCCCTTCTGCCCGCGAGCGTTCCTTATCGACCCGGTAAAAGCGTTCAAAGATATGGGGAAGATGTTCTGGAGCAATCCCGATACCCGTATCCACCACCCGGATCAGGACCCTCTCTCCCTCTTCCTCCCCGCAAACGGTGACCTCCCCTCCTTCCGGCGTATAGCGCAGGGCATTATCCAGGAGGTTGGCAAAGAGCTGGTAGAGCCGTTCTCTGTTCCCCCTGACCGCCACCTGGGGAAGGGACCAGGAGAGAGCGATCCCCTTGTCTTTAGCCCGGAGCTGATAGTCTACCAGCACCTGCTGGAGGAGGGGTTGCAGGGGGACCGGATCGCGTGAAACCTCCAGGCGATCGCTGTCTGCCCGGCTCAGGGTGAGCAGGCCATTGACCAGCCGTACCAGGCGATCCACTTCCTCTAATGCACTGTGCAGGGTTTCACGGTATTCCGACTCCTGACGAGGCCGGCGCAGGGTGAGCTCAAGCGCCATACGCAGGTTGGCCAGGGGAGAGCGGAGCTCATGCGAGGCATCGGCGATGAAGCGCTGCTGGCTGCGAAAACTCCGCTCTAACCGGTCGAGCATACGATTCAATACCCCGGCCAGCCGACCGATCTCATCGGCAGGATTCTCCACTTTCAGGCGTTGATCCAGATTCTTGCTCTCGATCTGTTCCACCGTATGGACAATGCGATGGATCGGCTGCAGCGCTCTGCGGGCCAAGAAAGCTCCTCCCAGACCGGTGAATAACAGGGCACTCCCGTCCATGACCAGCAGCAGCCAGAACAGGCGGGCAAGCGTGGTCTGAATCGGGGCCAGTGATGCACCGACCTGCATGATATACTGCACCTCACCCTCCATCAAAACCGGGAGCGAGATCAGGCGAATGGGGGGAGAGGAAGGGGTCTGGATGGTCTCCAGGATCACCTCTCCCAGGGCGAGCTGGACCTTGGTCTGAGGGTTGAGGGGTAATTCTCCACTCCCCAGGTTCTGGCTCTTGCCGACGAGACGCCCGGTGGGGAAGGTGCGGATCTGCACGAACTTATCGAAACGAGTCTCCTTGCGTACCAGCGGGTTTTCTTCCAGCTCGTGAAAGTGGATGCTGGCATCAGGAGCATCAAACGCCGAGGCCACCTCACTCTCGGCAATCGACCAGAGGGAAGCATCCAGGTTGCGGTACAGGACCTCCTGCAGTCCGAAGTACACCCCGAGGCTGAAGAGGCAGAGGATGAAGCTCAGCACCAGGATGTACTGTACCGTCAGGCGAAAGCGGAAGGTCTGGTAAAACCTCATGGCTCCTCTCGCAAGACATACCCGACCCCGCGTACCGTGTGCAGGAGCTTCGGCTCGAAGTCGCGATCGATCTTCTGCCTGAGATAGCTGATATAGACATCGATAACGTTGGTATCGCTGTCAAAATCCTGGTTCCAGACATGCTCGGCGATCTGCGTTCGTGTGACCACCTCCCCGGCGTGACGCATGAGAAACTCCAGCAGCGCGTACTCTTTGGCCGTCAACTCGATCGGTTTTCCGGCCCGGCTGACCCGGTGGCTGACCGGGTCGAGGATCAGATCGGCCACCTGGAGCCGGACCGCAAACCGGCTATCCTTCCGCCGGAGCAGGGCACGGATACGGGCCAGGAGTTCGGCAAAGGCAAAGGGTTTTACCAGGTAATCGTCTGCTCCCAGGTTGAGGCCGGTGACCCGATCTTCGACCGCATCCCGGGCGGTCAGGAGGATCAGGGGGGTATCACGCTGCTGGCTGCGCAGTTTTCGACAGAAGGTAAAGCCATCCATCTGGGGAAGCATGATATCGAGGATAATCAGGTCGTAATCGTTGACCTGGCTCAGATACCATCCCTCTTCCCCGTCATAGGCGACATCAACCGCGTAATGCTCCTCTTCCAGGCCTCGTTTGAGGAAACTGGCCAGCTTCTTTTCATCTTCTACCACCAGGATACGCATACCACTCTTTCTCTACTCCTAAAATACCAGGCACAAAGGCACTAAATACAAGGCACAAAGAAGCCACAGGCATTGGTAGGGGCGCAGCGCGCTGCGCCCCTACGCACTGAACACTTGACTATAATAAACCAGGCACAAAGGATCTACTCGTTACTCATTACTCGTTACTCATTACTCG
>RFHZ01000916.1 GCA_003696125.1 Nitrospinota bacterium | reverse complement strand
TTGATCACGCCGATAGCGTTGGAGAAGGAGTTACGGTTTGCGATTCGGGAAGGGGGGCGGACGGTAGGGGCCGGTGTGGTCAGTGAAATCCTGGAATAAGACGGGTCACCAGAGCCCTGGAGTGCAGGTAGACATTGTCGCGTGGAAGTGAGGGAACTACCATGACAGATCAGAAGATACGCATCAAGTTGAAAGCCTATGACCATAAGATCTTGGATCAATCGGTGAAGGAGATCGTCGATACGGCGAAACGCACCGGTGCCAGAGTGGTAGGCCCGATTCCTTTACCCACGGTGAAGAACAAGTTTACGGTCTTGCGCTCCCCTCATGTCGATAAGAAGTCGCGGGAGCAGTTTGAAATTCGGACGCATAAACGGCTACTCGACATTCTCGAGCCCACTCCACAAACGGTCGATGCCTTGATGAAGCTCGATTTGTCTGCCGGAGTAGATATCGAAATTAAGCTGTAAAAAGAGGGCGGAAGCCATGATTGCCGGACTTTTGGGAAGAAAGATGGGGATGACCCAGGTCTTTGATGAGGCGGGAAACGTGGTGCCGGTCACCGTGGTCGAGGCTGGTCCCTGTACCGTGGTGCAGATCAAGACGCCGGAAAAGGATGGGTATGCGGCTGTCCAGTTGGGATTCCTGGAACAGAAGCCCCAACGAGTCAGCAAACCGCTGCGGGGACATTTTGCCCGGGCCAAGGTGAAACCGATGCGTTACCTGCGAGAGTTCCCCCTGCTCGACGATGGGCAGGAGGTTACCCTGGGGCAGGTGGTGCGTGTGGAGAATATCTTTGAGGCAGGAGAGTTTGTCGATGTCTCGGGGATGACGAAAGGGAAAGGATTTGCCGGAGGACGGCGCCGCTACGGATTTGCCGGCAACCCTGCCTCTCACGGTACCCATGAGACCTTCCGCGGACCGGGATCGATCGGTACCGCTGGCAGCCCCAGTAAGGTGTTGAAGGGACACCGCATGGCTGGACGGATGGGAAACGAGAAGCGGACCGTCCAAAACCTGCGGATCGTTCAGGTTATTCCGGAACGGAACCTCCTCCTGATTAAAGGGGCCTTACCGGGCAGGCGAGGCGGGATCGTGACCATTAAAAAGAGTGTGAAGAAGTCGCTGGGATTCTAAAGGGTAGGGAGAGACGTGGTGGAGATTCCGATCGTTGATGCACAGGGGAATGAGGTAGAGCGGCGCGAGTTGAACGCGACCGTTTTTGCGGCCGAGGTGAAACCCCACCTGTTGCATGAAGTGGTGACCATGCAACTGGCCAACCG
>RFHZ01000915.1 GCA_003696125.1 Nitrospinota bacterium | reverse complement strand
TCCGGGAGGGACTCCCCTACTATACCGCCGCGGTTGCCGGGTACCTGAGCCACCTGATCCTGGATCGAAAATACTTCTGACCGGCCACACCGCGCCTGGTAGCGTTTCTTTAGCCGGAAGACGGGGCAGACACGGAGAGAAGGTGCTGCAGGGAAGGGAAATCGTGCTCTGGAAAGAGGGCAGCTACCCGGTTCAGATAGAACAGGGTCAAACAGAGTACCAGCAAGGGGAGGGGAAGAGCCTGGATGAGGATCTGGAAGAAGGTGGAGAGGACAAACAGGAACAGGGAAGACCAGGGGAGCTCTAAAAACGACTCCACCGCTGTCCAGCTCTCCCCTACCTGCGAGAGGAGGAAGGGGGGAACCCAGGAGAGAAGCTCCATGACCCCCGTGAACACCGAGAGGAAAAGGAACACCAGCAAGAGGCGTACCTTTTGCCAGACTCCAGAACCCAGGGAAGAGCTCCGCATCAGGACCCTACTCCGTTGTAGCGCCTGCCGGGGACCGAGTCCTTCTAAGACCAGGGCAACAGGGTAAAGGCCATTTTGCAAGGCGATGTGGAGGAAAAAGAGGAGGGTGAGCCCCCCACCTGCTCCGACCATCGTTACGCTGATCTCCCAGGAGGGGAGCAGCCACAGGGAAAGGGCCAGGCTTCCCAGTAGCGGGAATAGCGCCAGCAGGCACCGTAAAAGGAAGAGGATGGAGGCTCCCCCCAGAGGAAAAACGACCTGGACCGCGTACCCCAAGGCCTCCTTTACCCGGAGGGTGGCCGGAGAGAGTACCGGGGTGGCCGCGGCAACGATGAGGGCGGCCAGGCCCAGGTGCAGGAGCAGGAAGACGAAGAAGAGGAAAAGGAGGGCTCCTCCCAGCACCAGAGGGGCATGCACCGAGAGCTTTTCGGCCAGCGAGAGGGTATCTATCTGCCCTGTCCTCATGGCCACCAGGCTTCCCAACCCCCATCCCCCTATAATGACGCTGGCGGTCAGGATGATCAGAAGATACGGGACCAGGCTGATGGTATAGAGGAGGGAAAAATGCCGGTAGTAATACCGGAAAGCCTGCAGGATGATGCCGACCAGGGTCAGAGACCGGATATGCTCGGCCAGAAGGGGAGGAGGGGAGGGGGGCCTCTCCTCCTCCACCAGGGAAAGGGGAGGAGCAGAAGCAGGAGAGGGGGCGGCAGAGGGTGTGGGGGACGCTTCCTCGTCACGGCCCCTATCTTGCGGAGAGGGAGGGACCGGCACGGATTCAGCCGGAACAGGAGTGGCCGGACTGGTCGTCTCTGGAGAGAGGGTCTCCACCTCTACCGTGGCCCCCATGGATTGCAGGCGATCCCGCAGGTAAGTGGCGGTCTTCTGCGAGGCGCGAGAGGTCAAGACTAAAGGGAGATGAGTCAGTAGCTGCACGATTTCCTCGGCAGACCGATGTTTCGCCACCGCAGCGAGATACTGGGCTACCCTCTGTTGCGTGCTGGCATCGGGTATGGCTACGATCTTGACCTGATAACGTGGAGTATCTGCGGATTGATGGCGCATAGAACAAACCTCTCTCTTCTTTACCCCCTTCCCCACCTCAAAAGAAATGGGGTGTGATCTGGAGTCTGTCCCGGGCAAAGGTAACGTCAAGAAAGCCGGGAGGACCTGGCACCACTTTTGCGTCAGGATCAGGACCGAAACGTACCGACAGGGCAGGGGAAGTCACAAACCACGTGCTCCCCCGTTGACAGCAATGGTAGCGGTGGACATGACCAGAAAAGACACCCCGGATCTGAGGGAAGTCCTCAACCAAACGCAGCAGATCGGAGGCGTTTTCCAGCATGAGCCTGTCAATCCAGGGAATACCAACCGGGAGAGGAGAATGATGGAGGAAAAGGAATACAGGCCGCATCTCATTCTCCAGAATCTCTCGACACCACACGAGCTGCTCCCTGGCGATGTATCCGCTCACCTGCCCTGGGGAGAGCGTATCCAAGACGATGTTGCGACATCCTCCCACAAGAAAAGTATAAGCATAGAAGCCGGATGGGGTGAAGTGGTCGCTTCCCATCACCTTGGCCCAGAGCTCCCGGTTGTCGTGATTCCCTAAGGCATAATAGACCGGAGTCCGG
>RFHZ01000914.1 GCA_003696125.1 Nitrospinota bacterium | reverse complement strand
TGGCCAGGGAGAGGAGCGGCTGGAGGAGGTCTTCCAGCGGTTTCCTGATCTGCAGGAGAAGCGGAGAGAGCGGGCCGGGAACCTGAGCGGGGGACAGCAGAAGATGCTGGAGGTGGCCAAAGCACTGCTGGTCCGGCCCAGGCTCCTGCTGGTGGATGAGCCGACCGTGGGACTGGCTCCCCGGGTGGCCGAGTTTATCTACGAGAAGATCGCCACCTTTCCCCAGGAGGGGATGGCGATTCTGCTGGTCGATCACAACGTGCGGCAGGTGATTCGCCTCTCCCGCTATCTCTACGTGATGAGCCTGGGGAGGATTACGGCGGAAGGACCCCAGGAGCAGTTTCAGGCCGAACTGCGCCACCAGGTGAAGCAATGGCTGGGATTATAGGTAAGGAGATGAAAGGAGAGCGGTGATGATTTTTCAGCTTATCCTGGTCTGGCTGGTGACGGGTGTGAGTCTCTTCATCCTCTCCCGCCTGCCTTTAGGGATCGAGATCGACAAGTTCGGGAGTGCCCTGGTTGCCGCCCTGGTTCTGGGACTCCTGAATGCCCTGCTGAAACCGGTCTTATCCTTTATCGCCTTTCCCCTCACCTTGCTGACCTTTGGACTCTTTGCCCTGGTCATCAACGCCATCATCTTTGCGCTGGCTGCGGCTCTGGTCGAGGGATTCCGGTTGCGCTGGGGGATCTGGAGTGCCCTGCTGGGCTCCCTCTGCCTGAGCATCCTCAATTCTCTCCTTTTCCGCCTGCTCTGAGAGGAGATCCAGGATGCCATCTCAACCGGTACCGCCAGGGGGTAAGGGTATAGGGGAGCCGCTCATCGTGACGGCCGGTATTCTCTGGGCCAACGGACGCATCTGTATCTGTCAGCGCCGGGCAGATGGACCGTTTCCCCTGCAGTGGGAATTTCCTGGGGGCAAGGTAGAGGAAGGGGAAGAGCTTGCCGCTGCCCTGCAGCGGGAGCTGGCCGAAGAATTGGGGATCGAGGCCTGTATCGGCCCGGAGATCTGCCGGGTGACACACCGCTATCCAGATGGTCCCACCGTGCACCTGGTCTTTTTCCTGGTCAGGGGGTACAGAGGGGAAATGGTCAACCAGGCCTTTGCTTCTGTCCGCTGGGTCACCCCGGAAGAGCTTTCTGCTTTCGACTTCCTGGAGGCGGATCGGGAAGTCATCCGCAAGATAGCGGCCGGAGAGCTTTTGATCAGGGAGAAACACTGAAACCGCTCTTCCCCTCGATTGGTCGTTACAAGGAACTACGGATATTTGCAGGGCCTACTATGCCTTGCCTGCCCTTGTCCCCTGGCCTGGTTCTCTTACTGGGTCCACACCGTAAAGCGCTCGAAGGGGAACTCTTTCACCTTTCCCCAGGGACTATCCACCATGCGATGCTCCTTTTTCCCCTCCAGCACCTCCCGCAATC
>RFHZ01000913.1 GCA_003696125.1 Nitrospinota bacterium | reverse complement strand
GGACTCCTGCCCTACCCCCCAGACGGACAGCAAAATCGACTCGCCGGCCAGAGGCGCAGAAGAAGCAGGTGCCCTCCCCTGTCCCTACCCAGGCCGATAAGGTGCAGGCGCAAAAGAAGCTTCCTGCTTCAGGCTCTTCTCCGGGAAGGCGGCCTTCCGGAGAGGGAGAAGTAAAGAGAGGGGGGATCGCTCTGGGGACAACCAATTTCCCTTTTGCCTATTATCTGCAGCTCATCGAACAGAAGATCGGCCGGCAATGGCAGCCGCCACGCAACATACGCTCTTCGGGAAAAAAGGTGGTCATCGCCTTTCAGATTCAGCGAGATGGACACATTCAGGCACCGGTGGTTGAGGAGAGCTCGGGGAATACCTTGCTCGATCAAACCGCGCTGCGGGCCGTTATAGATGCTGATCCCTTCCCTCCCCTCCCCCTGGAGTTTGGAGAGGACTATCTACAGGTGCATTTTGCCTTTACCCTGGCGGATCAGGAACCATGAGATCAGGACTCCCCTCTTTTATCACCTTAATTATTGCCCTGTTAGGCCTTGGGATCGTCACCACCCAGGGAGCAGAGGTGTACCTGCACATCCAGAAAGGGGGGATGAGCAAGATACGGATCGCCGCTCCTCCTTTTACTCCCCTTGCCGGCTCTCCCACGACAGAGAACGGTCTGGGTGGAGAGATGGCCACCATCCTGCGGCAAGATCTCCGTTTCTCCACCCTTTTCCAGCCGATCGGTGATCTCTCTGCTCAGCCGCAGGACCCACCAGGAGGGGGGGAAGGGTCAAAGAGGCCTGTATTTGCTGCCTGGGACCGACAGGGAGCCCAGTTCCTGGTGCAGGGGAAGTACGAAAGACGTGGAAAGACGCTGGTCATGGAATGCCGGATCTACGAGGTGCCCCAGGGCCGGATGATCGGTGGGAAACGCTATCGTGGCCATTTCCTGGCCTTGCGGACCATGGTGCATAAGTGTGCCGATGAGGTGGTCTACCGGCTGACCGGGGAGGCAGGGATTGCCCAGACCAAGATCGTCTTCCTCTCACCGGTGCAGGGGCATAAGGAACTCTTTATCATGGATTACGATGGCGCCAACGTCTATCAACTGACCTATGACCGTTCCCTGGTCCTCACCCCGGCCTGGTCACCGCTGGGGAGCGAGCTCCTCTTTACCAGCTACCGGGAGGGGAACCCTTCCCTCTATGTGATGCGGTGGAACGGCACGAAGCGGAGACCGCTGGCCACGTACCCTGGCTTAAATACTGCTCCCGCCTGGTCTCCGGATGGGGAACGGATCGCCCTGGTCCTCAGCAAAGACGGCAATGCAGAGATCTACACCATGCGCAGGGATGGCACCGGCCTCCGCCGTCTCACCACCCATCCGGCCATCGACTCTGCCCCCACCTGGTCTCCGGATGGACGGCAGATTGCCTTCACCTCGGATCGATCCGGTTCTCCCCAGATCTACATCATGGAGGCGGATGGAACCCGGGTCAGGCGTGTGACCTATGAGGGGACGTTTAACGACCTGCCCGCCTGGTCTCCTGCCGGCGAGTATATCGCCTATACCGGCAGGGAGGAAAGCGGGGAATTCAATATTTACACCATACGGGTCGATGGGACAGGACGACGCCGGTTGACGGCGCAGAGTGGGGATAACGAGCATCCCACCTGGTCCCCGGATGGACGTCTCATCGCCTTTGCCTCTACCCGCAATGGGGTCTCCCAGATCTTTGCTATGAACGCCGATGGGACGAATCAGCGCCTGATCCTGGCCCCACCTGGTGGGGGATTCAGTCCTGCCTGGTCTCCTCGTTTTTCTCCCCGGAGGTGAGGGGAGAGTTTGAAGAGGGGGAGGGCATATAGACACGGGGTCAGATCTTTGCTGCCGGCTGAGGTCAGCCAGGCAGGTATACGGTGTTCCCAACATCCCGGCGGCAAGGGGGGAACGCATGGGTACAGGAGAAAATAGAGGGTAAAGCGTAACAGGTGAAGAGGGAGATGACCGATGAAAACGCTCTACTGGTCGTGTATGACAGGTATGCTCTTTTTGCTTCTTCTCGGGTGTGCCAAGCGGGCTGTGCATTTTGTTCCACCACCGGAAAGCGAGGGCAATCCTGCACTTGCCTCTACTCCTCTTCCTTCTCCTGTCCCCTCTTCCCAGGAGGAGGGGAGGGGATTGCCGGAGGAGGAGGTGGCAGAGGAGCGGCTCCTCTCTGAGCAGATTGCCCAGGGATTTGCCCAACCGATTCCTCTGGTTACCGGGACCCAGGGGACAGAGGGCGGCCCAGACGCCTCTCCTCTTCAGAAGGTCTATTTCGAATTTGATAAGGCCACCCTTACCGAGGAGGCCAAACGTACACTCCAGGAGAATGCCGCCTGGCTGCGGCAGCATCCTGAGGTCAAGGTCCAGATCGAGGGACATTGTGACGAGCGGGGGACCATCGAGTACAACCTGGCCCTGGGGGATCGGCGGGCACAGGCGGTCAAGGAGTACCTGGTCTCTTTAGGGATTGCCCCTACCCGGCTGGTCACGGTGAGTTACGGAGAGGAAAGACCGGTGGACCCGGGACATAATGAAACGGCCTGGGCCAAGAACCGGCGGGCCGAGTTTAAGGTGCTGCAGCGGGTAAGCCGGCGCTGAATCTCCCTCCCCGTTTACCTGGGGAGAGGCTATCTCCCCTGGTGCGTGTGAGAGGTCAGGGAGAGGCAAACTCGCTGGCCTGGACATAGTCGGCGATAAAACGGCGCAGGTAGCGGAAGTTTTCCTCGGTAAACCAGCCCTGAACCCGGCGCTGGCTTCCGATCACCTCTACCTCCACCCGCTGCGCACTGGCCAGGCGGAGGAGATCGAGGAGGGTCAGGGGATAGCGGGCACGCTCGATGGCGTACCCGGCCTCAGAGACGTCACGAGAGCGCCAGCTCCCCTCCCCCTTGAGCTTTTGTTCCTGCCCGTTTATCCGTAATACCAGCGATTCTCCCCGTTCGATAAAGAGCCAGTTTTCCCCCTCGTACTCGATCAGCAGCGCGTAGGTGATCTGGCCGTCTTGACGTTCGATACGCTCTAGATTGAAATAGAGGCGTCCTGTCTGGTAAGATCGGCTCCCGCCCAGGAGATTCCCCTGCAACTGCTGGATGGTATATCCCTTGTCTGTATCCCGGATCGTTTTCACCGTTGCCTTCGTCGGCGCACACCCGGCAATCCATACTGTGCACCAGAGCATGAGCCAGCCCCATGGTCGCATCGACAAGCGACTACCCATCTTGTCTCTCCCCCTTTCTCTTTCTCAGACCCGAGCCTGAACCTCTATCCCTTATGCAGCCTATCCCGATCCTCCCTCGTTGTCAATCATTTTGTCCCAGGGGACAGGGGTTCTCAGGGTGAGCTGCATCCTGCCGGCGAAAACCTGCTTGACCTTCGCCGTAAAGCCGGGTAAGGTACACTATCCTGATTCATCCAGCAGAGATGGGGGAGAGCGGTGTCGTCGAGGCTAGGGAAAGCGCAGAAGTTTTACTTTTTTTGTCCTGCAGGCCGGTGGTAAAGTCCCGGTGACGCAGGAGGAGAAGGGGGCCATGATTCGGGTAGAGATCTATAGCAAGCCGGACTGCCATCTGTGCGAAGAGGCCAAAGCGGTGCTGCAGGAGGTGCAGGCCGAGATCCCTTTTACGCTGCTGGAGATCGATATCCGGTCCGATCCGGAGTTGTATCGCAGATACGAATGGGAAATTCCGGTCATCTTCATCAATGGGCGCAAAGCGTTTAAATACCGCGTAGAAAAACGGGCCCTGATCCGGAGACTCCAGCGGGAGCGGTAAAAAAATATTCCTTCAGGTGCCCGTCAAGCGAATTTTTCTATTGACTGTAAAAACAGAGTGTAGTAAGATCACCCTGCTTTGGAACTCCTTATGTGATGTGGTTGGTTATTTGTCATTACAAACATCTCGCAAAAGGAGGGCAGGAAAATGCGGGAAAGAGAAAGCAGGAACAGAACCCAGAGAGTGATGACCCGACGCGCATTCTTGGGGACCACTGCACTCACCGGTGCGGGCCTTGCCGGTATGCTTCTCTCACGGACCCCACCCCTGTTAGCGCAAGAGCGGCAGCTCACCCTCCTCACCTGGTCCCACTTTGTCCCCTCTTCTGATGATGAACTGAAGCGGCAGTTAGAAGAGTTCGGCAAGATGGAAGGGATCAAGGTGCGGATGGATCGCATTGCGCACCTGCAGCTCCCCTCCGTGATTGCCTCTGAAGTCCAGGGGCAGAAGGGACACGATATCTCCTTCGTCTATATCTCTCAACCCCACCTCTACGCCGACCATCTTGTGCCGCTGGATGATCTGTACGAGAAGATCGGAGAACGGGGTGGTGGATGGACCGACCCGATCGTGGGGAAAGGTGGTGGCCGCTACCGGGCCATCCCGTGGTACTTCATCTCTTTCCCCATCGCCATCCGGACCGATCTGGTGGCGGAAATCGGAGAGAACCTCCCCGATACCTGGGAGGATGTGCGGCGCATCGGGGCCAAGTTGAAAAAGAAGGGGCATCCGGTCGGTATCCAGATCGCCCATTCCTTTGACTCCAATGCGATCCTGCGAGGAATCATCTGGAGCTGGGGTGGCAAGCTGGTGGAAGAGGATAGCAAGACGGTGGCCATCAACTCCAAGGAGACGGTCGAGGCGTACAAGTTCCTCAAGGCCTTGTACCAGGATGCCATGGAGCCGGAGGTGCTGGCCTGGGACGATCGGAACAACAACGTCTGCCTCAACTCGGGAAAATGTGTAATGATCCTGAACCCGATCAGCGCCTACAACTCGGCCCGCAAGGATAACCTCTTGATCCCCGGCACCAACCGGCCTATCCACCAGGTGATCAACCACATCATGCCGCCGCGAGGTCCGGCCGGTCGCCACATCAGCGCCTCCTACAACGTGATCGCCATCTGGAAGTGGTCGCCGATTGTCGATGTGGCCAAGCGTTTCCTCGACTATCACTTCCAGCCGGAACAGCAGGAGCGGTTCCTGGTGGCCAGTGAAGGGTACAACCAGCCGTTCTTGCGCAAGTTCTCCCTTCATCCGATCTACGCCTCCAATCCGAAGTACTACTTCGCGCCGTACATCGCCTGGTACACGCATGCCCCGGGCTGGCCGGGAACCCCGACCCCGGCGACCCAGATCGTCTGGGATCAGTACATCATCCCGGATACCATGGGAGAATGTGCCACCGGGAAACTCTCGGCCGAAGATGCGGTAAAGAAGGCAGAACGACAGATTAAACGCGTCTATCGAAAATACACCTAGTCGTTTCCTCCGGTCTCTGGTAGAGGAGCATAGATGCTCCTCTGCCAGAGCAGCAGGTGTAGGTGGATACCTGTCCCTGGGAAAAGAGGGGATTACAAAGGGAGAGAGAAGGGTATGGCAACTTCGGGAGTGAAGAGTGAAACGTTGGCAAGGGTAGAGGTGCCGATGACCTTTACCAAGCGCTTTGAAAATGTCTTTGGGAAGGATGCCCTCGCCGGATATGGATTTATTCTGCCTGCGACCATCGTTTTGGTTGCCCTGGTCGCCTATCCTTTTGGGCTTTCCGTCTATTACAGTCTCAGTGACAAGGTGATCGGTCGGCCTGGAAGCTTTATCGGGTTGGACAACTTCCTTTACATCATCTTTGATGATGATATCTTCCGGCGCACCTTACGGAACACGCTCATCTTTGCCACGGTAGCCGTGGCCCTGAAAGCCTCCTTTGGCCTCGGATTGGCCCTCCTTCTGAAGCAGGCGACCAAGCTGAAGCGATTCTTCCGTGGGGCTGTCCTGGTACCGTTTGTGGCACCAACCGCCCTGACCACCCTGGGCTGGTGGCTCATCTTTGATCCCACCTATAGCCAGCTCAACTGGGTTTTGAAACGGCTCGGCCTTCCCACCTACTACTGGTTAGGGGATGAAACGCTGGCCCTTTGTGCCGTCATCTTCGTCAATTTCTGGCGCGGACTCCCCTTCTTTGCCGTGACCATGTTTGCCGGCCTGGTGGCCATTCCCCAGGAACTCTACGAAGCGGCAGAAACGGATGGGGCCAGTGCCTTTTCCCGTTTCCTGTACATTACCCTTCCCCTCCTCCGGCCGGTCATGGCCATCATCATCCTCTTTTCCACGATCTTCACCCTGGCCGATTTCAACATCGTCTACGTCCTTACGCGAGGGGGACCGATGAATTCGACCCACCTCTTTGCGACCTACGCCTATACCATGGGGATTATGAACTCTGATCTGGGAACCGGGGCAGCGATTTCGCTCTTCCTCTTTCCCATTTTGGTCTTTGTCGTGATTTTCCAGTTGAAGATGGTGAGGAGGCAAACAGACTATGCACTCTAGGAACGGTCTGCTTGGGAAATATCTGCCGAACTGGCGAGGGCGACAGAGCATCTACGTCTATACAGGCCTGATTCCCTATGTGGCCTTTGCCCTCTTTCCGCTCTACATCATGTTCATCACCTCGCTCAAAACCAAGCAGGAGATGAACGATCCCTTTACCAATCCCTTCTGGATCGCACAGGGGATTACACTCGAAAACTACAAGTATCTGTACGAGAAGACCCTCTTTTTCAGTCACTGGCTGCTCAACACGATCGAAGTCTCTGTCCTCTCCACCATCATCGCGGTCGTTTTCGGTACCCTGGCCGCGTACGCCCTGGCGCGCATGAAGTTTCGGGGAGTCGAGGCGTTCGGGTTGGCGGTCTTTATCACCTATCTCGTTCCCCCTTCTCTCCTCTTCATCCCCCTCATCGAGGTGGTCAACTTTCTCGGTTTGCGGGATACCAAATGGGCCCTGGTCCTCACCTATCCGACCTTTATGGTCCCCTTTGTCACCTGGTTGCTGATGGGCTATTTTCGCACCGTGCCCCGTGAGGTGGAGGAATGTGCCTTTATCGATGGCTGTGGACGGCTGCGGACCCTGCTGACCATCGTCATTCCGATGGCCCTTCCCGGCCTGGTCTGTGCCATCCTCTTTGCCTTTACCCTGAGCTGGAACGAGTTCCTCTACTCGCTTACCTTTATCCAGAACCAGGTGGAGAAGACCCTTTCGGTCGGGGTCTTCAGCGAACTGATCCGCGGAGACATCTACTACTGGGGATCGCTCATGGCAGCGACCTTTACCGGAACCCTCCCCATCATCGTGGTCTATGCCTTCTTCATGGACTACTATGTGGCCGGGCTGACGGCCGGGGCGATCAAGTAAGGGGAGTACCTGTTTATCTGTGGGGGAGCCGCTGGCTGGTCTCTGTTCCTTTCTCCCTACAGGAGTGGTTTCCAGGGGTTTTATCTTTGACTGCAGGGATGCGGCTGCCTCCCTTTCCCTCCCTTTTCCCATCCAGAATTCCCTTGACAAAAGACCGTCCCTCTGCTAGAGGAGAAGCAGGGCTAGCCAGAGGGAGGAGGGCAAATGCCAGATAGACTCCAGAGTGTCGGCAGGCAGGCGTGGCGGAAGGACGGCGTGGCCAGGGTCACCGGGCAAGAGGAGTATACCTCGGACATCTCCTTACCCCGCATGCTCCATGCCCGTGTCCTGCGCAGTCCCCATCCCCATGCCCGTGTCCTGCGCATCGATACCGGCCAGGCAGAGGCGCTGGGAGCCGTTTGCCTCACCTTTGATGATATTCCCAAAGTCCGCTACAATGAACGCCTGGTCAGTGTACCGGAGAAGCTGTACCGTGATCGCTATGTCCTGCCGGACAAGATCCGCCATGTGGGGGAACCGGTGGCGGCGGTGGCGGCAGAGACAGAAGCGCTGGCGGAAAAGGCATTACGGGCCTTACGGGTCGAGTATGAGCTCCTCCCCGCGGTCATCGATCCGCAGGAGGCGATGCAACCGGCTGCTCCCCAGCTCTATGAAACGATCCTGGTCGGGGAGGAGGAGGTTCCCATAGAGAACAACGTGGCCTGCCGGAGTGTCATCACCCAGGGGGATGTGGAAGCCGGGTTTGCCGGGGCAGACCTGATCCTGGAGGAGGAGTTCCGTACCGGACGGGTCTATCACGCCCAACTGGAGAACAAAGGGGTGGTGGTCAAACCGGAGGCGGATGGGGGGATTACCGTATGGCCCACGGCTCAATCGATTCACAATGTGCGTATCCTGCTGGGCGAGATTTTTGGTATACCGCTCCATAAGATCAATGTGCACCGGGTGCCCATCGGCGGAGCCTTCGGCTCCAGCATCCAGACCAATACCATCATCCCGATCGGGGTGGCGCTGGCGCTCAAGGCGCGACGACCGGTGAAGCTGGTCCAGACGCGTGAGGAGGACTGGCACGATCACGTGCGTTACCCTACCGTCATCCGCCTCCGGCTCGGGGTCAAAGAGGACGGCACCCTGGTGGCCGGGGAGATGCAGGCCCTGGTCGATATCGGGGCGCATAACATCCAGGCCTTCCCCTTCCTCGAGGTCCTGGCCGGTTTCTGGGTCTCCCTGTACCGTCTCCCCAACGTAAAGTACGAAGGGGTGGCCGTCTATACGAATAAAGTTCCAACCTGTGCCATGCGCGGCTTTGGAGCGCCCCAGGTGCACCTGGCCATGGAGTCGATGATGGACATGATCGCCGAGCGACTGGGAATCGATCCCATCGCCTTGCGTCTCAAGAACTACAGAGGACTGGGCGATACGTTCTGGGGACAGGGACCGACGGTGCTCTCGGTGATCAAGAGCGATGGAGTGCCAGAACTGCTGCAGCGTGGTGCCCAGGCGATCGGTTGGGAGCGACGCGGTACACCGGCCGAGAAGACGGGCCGGTACCGGCGAGGGATCGGCATGGCACGGGGGTTCCACACTTCGGGAACCGGTGCCCCCCGTCCCGGTCATGTCATCGATGCCAGCAGCGCCTTTGTCAAGGTCAACGAGGATGGCTCGGTCGATGTGGTGACCTCGCTCATGGATCAGGGGGGCGGGACCCTGGATGCCATCGCCAAGATCGTTGCCGAAACGTTAGGTGTGCCCCTGTCCAGGGTCGGTATCGCCCCGGCAGATACGCGCAGCACGGCTTACGATGTGGCCACCCATGCCACGCGCGGGGTCTATGTGGGGGGTGGGGCCGCCTATCGAGTCGCCCTCCGGGTCCGGGACCAGCTCCTCCGCTTTGCCGGACAACTTCTCAACGTCCAGCCGGATGCCCTCACCATCCGGCCGGATGAGGAGACGGGGCAGGGGATCATCTACTGTGAGTCCCTGCCGGAGAAGAGGATAACGATCGGGGAGCTGGCCGCTTATGCCCGTGCCAGAAGCCAGGGAACGTTCCAGGCAGCAGAGAGCTTTCGACCCGTGGTCTGTCCACCGGCGTACGTTGCCCACTTCGTCGAGGTGGAAGTGGATACGGAGACCGGCAGGATCCGTCCCCTCCGCATCGTCCTGGGGAACGATGTGGGCACGGTGGTCAATCCAGACCTGGCCGTGGGGCAGATGGAGGGAGGGTTCCTGCAGGGGCTGGGGTACGCCCTCCTGGAAGACCCCCGTTACGATCCAGAAACCGGTCAACCTTTAAACAGAGGGATATGGACCGATGGCAAGATCCCGACCATAGATGAGACCCCTTTGACCGCGGACAGTGTCACCTTCTTTGCCCAGACACATGAACCGACCGGGCCGTTCGGGGCCAAGGGGATCGGTGAGGCGGCCATGAATCCGGCTGCTGCCGCGATTGTGAATGCGATCTACAACGCCATCGGTATTCGCTTTACCGAGCTTCCCATCACGCCGGAAAGGGTGCTGGAAGCGCTGCAGCAGCGACAGGCCGTTTTCCGTGAGACCGGCCCTGCCAGAGAGCCTCCCCTACCCCCCAGGGCAGGGTAGGGAAAGAGGAGGAGACGGTGACCGATACCCTGATGATCAATACGCACCTCATCACCCAGGAGTTTGCGTTTCAGAGAGCGACGAGTGTCGCAGAGGCGCTTTCCTGGCTCGCCCGGCACGGTGAGGAGACGCATGTGCTGGCCGGTGGGACCGACCTGCTGGTGCAGATGAAGCTGGAGCGGGTAACCGTAACGCACATCCTCTATATCGGCCGGCTGGAAGAGCTGCGCCAGATCCGGGAAGATGAAGGGGTGACCCTGGGTGCCCTGGTCAGTGTCTACGATCTGCAGAGAACCTCGCGTATACGGGAACACTACACCGCCCTCTACGAGGCGGCCCGTGCCTTTACCGGCACCCAGATAAAGGTCATGGCCTCCCTGGGGGGGAACCTCTGTAACGCATCGCCAGCCGCCGATTCCGCTCCTCCCCTCCTGGTCTTCGATGCCCGGGTTGTCCTGCGCACCGCCCGGGGAGAGCGCTCTGTCCCGATAGCCGATTTTTTCCTGGGACCGGGCAAAACCGTGCGCACCCCGGATGAGCTGCTGGTTGCGGTACAGCTCCCCCCACCAGCAGAAGGAGAGGGGAGCGCCTTTCTGAAGATCGGACGGGTGGGTGCAGATATCGCCAAGGTGAATGTCGCCGCCCGTCTGGTGCGGGATGGAGATCGGATCGCCGATTGCCGGATCGCCCTCGGTGCGGTGGCACCCACACCGCTGCGTGCCCGCCAGGCAGAAAGCGCCCTGATCGGTAAACCCTTTACCCGCTCGTCGCTAGAGGAGGCCGCTCATCTGGCCGCCACAGAAACGGCCCCGATTACCGATATCCGCTCTACCGCCACCTATCGTCTCCAGGTGGCACGGGTCCTGGTCCGCGATGCCTTGTCGATGGCCTGGGAG
>RFHZ01000912.1 GCA_003696125.1 Nitrospinota bacterium | reverse complement strand
CCGTTGTATTTCGTAGCGATAGTAAAGGCCGGCCAGGACCAAGAAGAGGAGCAGATAGACCCCGGTCTTCTTAAAGCTCATCCCTTCCGTCTTCTCCGCGTATAGACGACAATCCCAGAGGCAATTACCAGGAGCGGCATCGCGACTACCGGGACAAAGAAGACGATACGTCCCTGGGTGGCGGTAAGGAGCAGAGGAGATCCCTTGTGTTCTTTAGGCCGGATGGCGATCAGGTCTTCTTCTTCCGCCAGCCAGCTGATCGTGTTGAGGAAGAAATCCCGGTTTCCGGATATATGCAGGTACTGGTTGCTGGCAAAGTCCGAATCCCCAAAGACCACGATACGCGCCTTTTTGGTCTTGTCGGGCTCCTTTTCCGACGATGAGGAGCTCTCCCCCTCTTTCTCTTGTTTTTTCTCTTCGGTCACCTCTACCGTTGCCACCGCCGCAATGGCCACCGGCCCCGGCCGATCCTTGTCCTTATCGAAACTCGCCTGCCCCTTTTGCAACATGGCCATATCGGTCTCGGCCCAGCTCTCTTTCCCCGTTCGGGCCAGCACCTGGGCCGTGATCCCTTTGGGAAGATCGGCCTTGATATCGACCGAGCGGGAGATGGGGAAGAAAGAGGCGACGTTAAAGTTCTTGGTGATCGGATGGTCTTCATAGGTGGTAACGACCGGCATCAGATAATCGCCACCAAAGACCCGGCTCAGCCGGTCGATTACCACATCGTTTTGCAGCACAAACCCGTACTGCTCCAGGAAATCTTCCAGCCCTGTGTGCGTCTCAGGATCGAGAAGGAAGAAGAGCTTCCCTCCCCGCTGGATATAGGCAGCCAGGCTCTGCAACTCCGGCTCCAGGAACCCAGAATCCGGTCCGCTGATGATCAAAAGGGTGGCATCTTCGGGTACCTGCTCGGTGCGGAGCAGGGAGAGTTCCTGGACGGTATAATTTTGCTTCTCGATCGCCTCCTTTACCGCGCTGTACCCGTTTTTCTCCAGGCTATCCAGCGGATGTTCCCCATGCCCGGTGAGGAAATAGACCACCTTCTTCTGCTTCCGGGTAATCTTCAGGAGGGCATTGGTGAGCTTCTCCTCGTCAGGAAAGACCACCTTCTCCACCTGCCCATTCCCGACCAGGGCAACCGTCCCATAGGTGGTGATCTCGTACTGCTTGGCCAGACCAGGCTTGCGGTCCGGATCGATAAACTCGTACCGGAAATGGCCCGATTCCAGCGCATAGAGTTCCAGCAGTTCTTGTGCCGGTCCCCGACTCGCTTCGGTATCCCGGAAAAAGGCCAGGGCCTTGATGTCTGTCTGCAGGGAGTGCAGCAGCTTTTTGCTCTGCTCAGAGAGGGTAAAACGCCGATTGGCGGTGAGATCAAAGCGCAGGCTATGCGTTGTTGCCAGGGCCTGTAAGATGATCAGGATCCCCAAAAAGACCAGCACAAAGACAAAGGTGTTGGTCCCGTATTTGGCCGTACGCCATGACCAGGGTCGTCTTCTCCTCGCGTGCTGTGGCATAGACTATCCCCTCCACCTGACCGATTCGAGTGAACGCAGGGTTAGAAAGATCCAGAAGAGGGTGAAAACCAGGTAGTAGGCGACATCTGTGGTATCGATGACCCCCTTGGCAAAGTTGTCAAAGTGCTCCAGGATGGAGAGCCGGCTGAGCAGAAGCCCGAGTTCTCCTCCGGCAAAGCGTGACGACCAGCCGATGACCCAGAAGAGGAGCAGGAGACCGAAGCTGACCGCAGCAGCAATGATCTGGTTTTCGGTAAGAGAAGAGACGAAGAGTCCCAGGGCAATAAAAGCCGCACCGATCAACAGCAATCCCAGATAGCCGGAGAGGAGGGGGCCGATCTCTGGTTCTCCAAACAGGGCGAGTAGCAGGGGACAGGGAAAAGTGAGGGCCAGCATGACCAGAAAGACGAAAAAGCAGGCCAGGAACTTCCCCAAGACCACTTCGATGTCCTTCAACGGATAGGTTAAGAGGAGCTCGATGGTCCCGGTCTTCTTTTCCTCTGCGATGAGGCGCATGGTGAGGAGCGGGGTGAGGAGGAGCAAGACCACACTCACATTGCCAAAGAGCGGCCGGATAACCCCCTCTGTCATATCGAGCTGCTCGGCCAGGTACGGGTTCTGCATCATCTGAAAGCTCATCAGGGAGAAAAAGATGACGTTACTGTAGAAGAAATAGCCACTGATAACCAGGAAGATGGCAAAGACCGCATAGGCGATGGGCGAGTTGAAGTAGGCCTTGCACTCGCGTTTGAAGATCGGATAGACATTACGCATCCTATGCCTCTCCTTCTTCTTCGGTTACCAGATGGACAAAGACCTCCTCCAGCGTAATATCGACCGGCCGCAATTCCCAGAGTCCCCATTGATGCTGGAACACCGTCCAGGATAGCTCTTTCCGGATATCGGTCTTCCGATCCGACTCGACCAGATAGGTCTGTACCCCGTTCTCCTCCTCTGCCTCCTCCCGTTTCACCGTTAACACACCGGGTACCTGCTGCAGGACCGGTATCACTTCCTGGGGAGGGCCTTCGATCTTCAGGAGGATCTGGGAGGACTTCTGCACACGCGCGGTGAGGTTTTCCGGGGTATCGACAGCCACCAGGCGTCCCTGGTTGATGATGATGACCCGCTGGCAGGTCATGCTCACCTCGGGGAGGATGTGGGTGCTCAGGATGACCGT
>RFHZ01000911.1 GCA_003696125.1 Nitrospinota bacterium | reverse complement strand
CTCTACCTGAAAGCGGACGGCTCTTTTTACGAGGTGGGAGAGAAGATCCCGAATCCTGACCTGGCCCGGACCCTGGAGCGTATCGCCCGGGGTGGGACTGCCGTCTTCTACCAGGGAGACCTGGCAGAGGAGATCCTGGCCGACCTGACCGCCAACGGTTCCTACATCACCCCTCACGATTTTACCGGCTACCGGGTGCGTACAGGAGAACCGGTGGTCGGGACCTATCGCGGCTATACCATCCTCTCCAATCCCCCACCCGGAAGCGGAGTGATCCTGATCGAGATGCTCCACATCCTGGAGCATTTTCCTCTCAGCTCCTATCCCCATAACGCAGCCCCTTACCTCGACCTGGTGGCCCGGGCCATGGCAGCGGCGCATACCGACCGCAACCGCTACCTCGGTGACCCGGAGTTTGTCGAGGTGCCGGTGCAAAAGCTCCTCTCTCCAGAGCATGCCGGGAAGTGGGCAGAAAAGATCCGGAGCGGGTATCGCTTCCACCAGGATACCGCATCACCCCCCTCCTGCACCACCCATCTCTCGGTATACGACGAGGCAGGGAATGCGGTAGCACTCACCCATACCCTGGGTACCGGTTCCGGGGTGGTGACGCCTGGACTCGGTTTTGTGTACAACAACTCCATGAAGCTCTGCGATCCGATTCCGGGACGACCCAACTCGATGGCACCGGGAAAGGCGCGTACCACCGGGATGTGCCCGACCATCGTGCTGCGGGGAGAAGAACCGTTCCTGATCGCAGGCGCACCGGGGGGAAGCGTGATTATCAGTGCGGTGCTGCAGACGATCCTTAACGTCATCGACTTCGGGATGTCACCGGTCGAAGCGGTCTCCATGCCCCGTATCCATTGTGAAGGGGGACCGATCCATGCCGAAGCACGCCTGCCAGAAGCGGTGTGCCGCGACCTGCAGGCCTTGGGACACACGGTGAAGCAGAGTCCGTATAGCTACGATCCGACCATGGCCCGCGCCCAGGCCATCCTGGTGGAGAACGGCTCCTGGAAAGGAGGCTCGGATCCCCGGGGTGGTGGCGGTGTGGCTGAAGTCTGGTAAGGAGGGATGATGAGCAAACCGAAGGTAGTGGTAGCCCGTAAACCCCCGGGTCCTGCCCTTCGCAGGCTGGTAGAGGAGTGCGACGTCTGGATGTGGGAAGAGGATTGTACCATGCCGCGAGACCTCCTGCTGGAAAAGGTGCGGGATGCCGAGGGACTCTACGTGATGATCTTTGACCGGGTGGATGAGGAGCTGCTCAACGCCGCTCCCAGGCTCAAGGTAGTCAGTACCATGGCTGTGGGCACAGACAACATCGATCTCCTGGCCTGTACCGCGCGGGGGATCCGCGTCGGGTACACCCCGGGGGTGGTGACCGAGGCAACGGCAGATCTGGCCATGGCGCTCATCCTGGCCCTGAGCCGTCGCATCGTCGAAGCGGCACAGTTCGTCAAGAGCAGGCAGTGGAAGCAGTGGTCTCCTACCATCATGATCTCGCACGACGTGTTCGGCAAGACCCTGGGGATCATCGGTCTGGGACGGATCGGTCAGGCCATTGCCCGGCGTGCCCAGGGGTTTCGCATGCCGATCCTCTACCACAACCGCCGGCCCAATCCAGAAGCGGAAAAGGCCTGTGGAGCACGTTATCGCAGCCTTGATGCCTTGCTGGCCGAGTCGGATATCGTCGTGCTGAGCCTCCCTTTGACCCCGGAGACCCGCCATCTGATCGACGAAGCAGCCCTGGCCAGGATGAAACCCTCGGCTTTTCTCATCAACGTGGCGCGAGGAGGGATCGTCGATCCCCGCGCCCTGTACCGCGCCCTTTCCACCGGCCAGATCCGGGGAGCAGCACTCGATGTGACCGATCCAGAACCGATCCCGGAGGATGACCCGCTCCTCAGCCTGGAGAACTGCCTGATCGTTCCCCATGTGGGAACCTCGACCTGGGAGACGCGGGCAGTGATGACCGAGATCTCGGTGGAGAACCTGTTACGGGGTCTGAGAGGGGAACCGCTCCTCCACTGTGCCAACCCGGAGGTGGAAGGGGGCTAGTACCTATACACTCAGGTAGTTCTGCACCACCTCGGGTGGTAGCTCCTGCAGATTTCTATCCCTTTTTTATCTTTCCCTGTGGGTAAGCAAATTTTAAGGGATCTCTTGCACTTTTCGTGCCTCGGAGTTCTCCTCCTCCAAAAAGAGGAGGAGAGACGCCCATGATAGACGCAGAAATCAAGAACTCCCAGGAGCAAGAGCGTCTGGAAGCGGCCATGAACGCCGCAAAGGAAAAGAAGTGGTACCGTCGATTGCTGGTGATTGCCCTGTTCACGCACCAGTATAGCGTGAGCACACTCCGTGAGATGTTGGG
>RFHZ01000910.1 GCA_003696125.1 Nitrospinota bacterium | reverse complement strand
GAAGCGCACGATGACTACTTCCGGGGACGGAGTCCCATCGACCGCCTGATCTGGCGGAAGATTCCGGAGGATTCGGCCCGTATCGCTGCCTTGAAGACGGGAGAGATCGACCTGATCACCAACGTGGCTTATCACCAGCTCCCCTCCATTGAGCGTGCTCCCGGGGTAAAGGTGGACAAGCGCCGGGGATTACGGGTCATGTATATCGGCATGAACACCTTCAGTACCCCGTTGAACGATGTGCGGGTACGCAAGGCGATCAACTACGCCATCGATGTGGACCTGATCATCGAGAAGATTCTCGATGGACACGGGGTGAAGGTTCCCGGTCCCTATGGCGAGTTTGTCTGGCCCGGCATTCCGGAGGGGGTGGAAGGGTATCCTTATGATCCGGAGAAGGCCAAAAAACTCCTGGTCGAGGCCGGATACCCCAACGGTTTCAGTAAGATCCACACCAGCAAGGGGGATACCCCGGATAAAGGGGTACCACGGGACAAAGAGATGGATCTGATCTTCCACAGTCCCAAGGGACGGTACCCGCTCGATTTTGAGGTGTCGCAGGCCATCGTTGGCATGCTGGAGAAGGTCGGTATCAAGGCGCGACTGGTGGTGGATGAGTGGAGTAACTTCCTGGAGAAGTACTACGGGGCCAAAGAGACCGGTCTCTACCTGCTCGGGTGGGGGAACAGTCTTGCCGACGCGGAGGGGATCTTACCGACCCTGTTCGCTTCCTATGGCCGGGGCTGGTACCTCAAGGATGATAAGATCGACGAGCTGGTACGCATCGGGGCCAGCACCTTTGACCGGAAGGTGCGTAAGAAGGCTTACGACGAGGTCTATAAGTACATCGTTGACCAGGCTTACTGGGGTTTCCTCTACGATGTGGTCTGGGCCTGGGGATCGAGTGAGGACCTCCTCTGGATCCCGCGGGCCGATGAAACGGTGGATGCCCGGACTTTCAGGGTGAAGGAAGCTTAAGTGGGTAAGGTGTCTTGACCGCGGAGACACGGAGAGGAGGGGCCTTGGAGATGGGCTTTTCCAGAGACTCCGTGTCTCTGTGGTGTTTCAGGGCAAGGGAAACTATCCAGAAAGACTCTTTTACATATCCGGTGGGTAAGCAGCATTAAGGTCGTCACTCATGCGTAAGTACCTGGTTCATAGACTCTTTCAATCGATCTTTGCCCTCTTTGGGGTCTCCATCGTTGTCTTCCTCATCATGCATCTGGGACCGGGTGATCCGGTACTGATGCTGGTCCCAGAGGATGCTCCCAAGGAGACCATCGCCGAAGTGCGACGGGAGATGGGACTCGATCTCCCCCTACACCTCCAGTACCTGCGGTTCCTCCGGAACGCTTTTACCGGTAAGCTCTACTCTTATTACCGGGCCGGAGGGGCCTTAGAACTGGTTCTGGATAAAGTACCGGCTACTGTGGAACTGGCTCTGGCCGCAACCATCGTCTCGGTACTCCTGGGTATTCCCACCGGGATCATTGCGGCAACCAGGCGAGGAACCATTCCTGATTACCTGAGTAACGTGGTGGCCCTCTTTGGCATCTCTACTCCCAACTTCTGGTTGGGGATTATGCTCATCCTGCTCTTTGCCGAAACTCTACAGTTTCTCCCTTCTTTTGGCCGGGGACCAGCCTTTATCGACGCACTGGGTCAGCTTTTGCACGGCGATGTCCACCCGCTGGTGCAGAGTATCAAGCATATCGCCATGCCGGCTATCACGCTGGGGACCTATTACACCGCGGTCATGATGCGTCTCATGCGTACCGGTATCCTGGAGGAATTCGGGAAAGGTTACGTGGAAGCCGGGCGGGCCAAAGGATTGCCGGAGCAGATCATCACCTACAAGCATGTCTTCGGCAATGCGGTCCTCTCGGTCGTGACCGTCCTCGGCCTGCAGATCGGTTCCCTGATCGGCGGGAGTGCGATTACCGAGACCGTCTTTGCCTGGCCGGGGGCTGGACAGCTTCTCATCGACTCGATCTATGTGCGGGATTTCCCGGTAGTCCAGGCCGGAATCCTGTTCGCCGGTCTGGCCTTTGTCTTCATCAACCTGGCCGTCGATGTCTTCTATACGGTGCTTGATCCACGTATCCGTTATGAGCGGGAGATGACCTGATGGGAAGCACCTGGTTTAGTGCCCTGAAGAAAGATCTCCGTTCCAACCGGTTACCCCAGATCGGCCTGGTGATCGTGGGAACGGTCCTGTTCATGGCCATCTTTGCCCCCTTTTTGGCACCTCACGATCCCAGGGAGCAGAACCTGTACGCCCGCCTGAATCCACCGGTATGGATGAAGGGAGGGTCCTGGGATTATCCGCTCGGGGCTGATTCGCACGGTCGCGATATGCTGAGTCGTATCATTTACGGGGCACGGGTCTCCATGCTGGTGGGAGGGGCTGGTGTCCTCCTGTCGCTGGCTATCGGTCTCCCTATCGGGGTGATTGCCGGCTATTATGGGGGACGCCTGGATGATCTGCTGATGCGGATCGTCGATATCTTTTTGGCCCTGCCGACCATCCTCTTTGCCCTGGCCATCATCGCCGCCCTGGGCCCCAGCCTCCTCAATCTCATTATCGTCATGGGGATCTCCTCCTGGGTCCTGATTGCCCGCACCATTCGCGGCGAGGTGCTCCGGGTGCGGGAAATGCAGTACATCAAAGCGGCCAGAGCCATTGGGGTGCGGGATGTGGTAATCATTGTCCGCCATGTGCTCCCCAATACCATTCAACCGATCATCGTCCTGGCCACCATCCAGTTTGCCTTCCTCATCATCCTGGAGGCTTCGCTCAGCTTTTTTGGCCTCAGCGGCATCACCCTCTCCTGGGGCTGGGATATCTCGGTCGGTCGAGAATATCTGCGCAATGCCTGGTGGATTGCGACCTTCCCGGGACTGGCGATTCTCCTCACCGTCATGGGACTCAACTTCATCGGTGACTGGCTGCGCGATGTGATGGATCCGTACCTGGTAAGGGATTGAACGATGCTGCTGGAAGTGCACGGACTCAAGACAAACTTTCGTACCGACTACGGGATGGTCAGGGCTGTGGATGGGGTGGACCTCCGGATCGACCGTGGCCAGATCGTCGGCCTGGTGGGAGAATCGGGATGCGGGAAGAGTGTTACCGCCCGCTCCATCCTTCGCCTTATCCGACGGCCGGGGGAGATTGCCGGTGGGGAGATCCTGTTCGAGGGGGAAAACCTCATGCGCAAGAGCGAAGAGGAGATGCGGCGGATCCGAGGGTCCAGGATCTCCATGATCTTTCAGGATCCGATGAATGCCATGAATCCCCGTCTGAAAATCGGTGAACAGATCATGGAGACGGTCGTCTATCGTGACAGAGTGGCGACCAGCCTGCTCGGTCGTGCCCTCCAGAAGCTGTGGCCGACGGAACGACGACGGCGAAGACGGGCCAGGGAACAGAGCATGGAGATGTTGCAACGGGTAGGTATCCCGGCAGCAACAGAGCGCTTCGAGGAATATCCACATCAGTTC
>RFHZ01000909.1 GCA_003696125.1 Nitrospinota bacterium | reverse complement strand
GTACACAGTATTTTGGTGACATCTTTGACAACTTTCTAAATGGTTCCCTCGACGATCAGACGTTTTTCGATGCAATAGACAATCAATCTCTTACCCCGCCAGACGACGTCTCCATGGCCCTGGGATGGAGCTTCACGCTGGCAGATGGTGAATTTGCCATCATCAATTTTGTGGTGAGCACAACGAGTCCAGGAGGGTTCTATCTCTCCCAGACCGATCCGGACAGCAATTTCACCCTCTACTTCTCCAGCCATCTGCAGGTGGTGCCTGAGCCGGGCACGCTTGTGCTCCTGGGGAGCGGGTTGGTGGGACTCGTGTGGGAGAGACGACGACGGAAAAAGCAGGGCTAAAGCAGCAGACCTGTATCGTGTAGTCCCCCTCTCACTCGAAGCCTGGAAGCGGTACACTTCGGGTGAGAGGGGATGATATAACCCCTCTGGGTGCCTGTAGTCGAAGAGGGGGCAGGGTGGAGGCCTCCTTCCCTACGGCAGGACAACAGGGGATCATCGGTATAACTGGGGGAAACAGTGTCTTGGGGGAGGGAAGAACCATGTCTGGGTTACTGCATACGGCATTGTGCCAGGGGATTATTCGCCTCTTAATCGTGGCCCTGGTGTTTCAAACCTGGCCGATCTGGGAGGTAAGCCGGTCGTACCGGCGCACAGCGCCTCCGGAGAGGCCGCAGCAGGTGTTTGCCTCTCTCATCCGCTTGCTGAGTCCCCCAACGGCCGAGGCAGCGGCACCGGTCGCCCAGGCCGGCAGCGATCGCTCCGTGCCCAAAAACCATCCCCTCCAGAGCGACGTGATCCTTGATGGCACCGGCTCGTTCGATCCGGATGGCGATCCGCTTACCTATCACTGGTATGGCCCGTTTACGACCACTGGGGGGGTATCACCGGTGGTGCAGATTCCGGAAGGACGGTACACCGTGTCCCTCATCGTCAACGACGGGACTACCGACTCATCCCTCGCTACGGTGGAACTGGAAAGTCTACCTTGCTTTCCGCTGACCGCCAGGGCCAAGCCGGGCAAAGTGCAACTGGTCTGGACTCATCAGGCGGGGAGCACACGCTATGATGTGTACCGGGCAGACACCACCGCCCCAGCGACCTTCACCAAGATCGGCGAGACCACCTCGACCTATGCGACCTATCTCGATACCACCGTGGTGAATGAAACCACGTACCTGTATCTCGTCGATGCTGTTTCCCAGGACACTTCCTGCTATTCGGCGGTCATCAGTAGCCATCCCACGGCTCGCCGGAGGAGCCGGGCGAACTATGCCCCGGTGCTCTACTCGTTGCCGGTCACGCACGGGACGGTCGGAATCCCGTATACCTATGATGTCAACGCCACCGACCCAAACGGGAATGGGTTGAGCTATCAGGTCACGCAGGGACCGGCGGGCCTGACCATCGAAGCCAGCACTGGCCGCATCACCTGGGTACCTCCTGCCGCAGGAGCATTTGCGGTTACGGTCGAGGTGAGCGATGGCAGAGGGGGGAGCGACACGCAGAGTTTTACCCTGACCGTGGCGGACATGGCCCCGCCGAACTCTGCCCCCAGCATCACCTCCACCCCGGTGACCACGGCCACGGAAGGGCAACCGTACAGCTACGATGTGGAGGCCAGCGATCCCGACCCCGGCGATACC
>RFHZ01000908.1 GCA_003696125.1 Nitrospinota bacterium | reverse complement strand
TGCTCGAGGTCCTCGATCCGGAGCAGAACTTCAGCTTTTCCGATCATTACCTGGAAGTCCCTTTTGATCTCTCCCACGTCATGTTTATCACCACGGCCAATGTGCTGGAGACGATTCCCCCTGCCCTGCGTGATCGGATGGAGGTGCTCACCCTCCCCGGGTACACGGAAGAGGAAAAGCTCGGCATCGCCAAACGACACCTGATCCCGCGCCAACTGGAGGCCCATGGCCTGACCCCGGATCACCTCTCTTTTACCGATGAGGCCATCCGCCTGATCATCGTCTCCTATACGCGCGAGGCAGGACTGCGCAACCTGGAGCGGGAGCTGGCCACCATCTGCCGCGGCGTGGCCAAAAAGGTGGCGGAAGGGGAAACCGAACCGGTGTGTATCACCCCGGAGGAGGTACCGAAGTTCCTGGGCCCTATCCGCTATTTCGCCGAGGTGGCGGAACGGACCGCAGAACCCGGCGTGGCTACCGGTCTGGCCTGGACCCCCAACGGCGGGGAGATCATCTTTGTCGAGGCGACCAAGATGCCGGGAAGGAACAATCTCCTCCTCACCGGGCAGTTGGGAGAGGTGATGAAGGAGTCGGCCCAGGCGGCGATGAGCTATGTCCGCTCCAAGGCAGAAGAACTGGGCATTGCTCCCGATTTCTACGAGAAGTACGACATTCACATCCATGTACCGGCCGGAGCGATCCCTAAGGACGGACCATCGGCCGGCGTAACCCTCCTGACCGCCCTGGTCTCCCTCCTCACCGGCCGACCGGTACGGAACGATGTGGCCATGACCGGAGAGATCACCCTGCGTGGACTGGTCCTGCCGGTAGGAGGGATCAAGGAGAAGGTGCTGGCAGCCAAACGGGCCGGGATTCGGGTGGTCATCCTCCCGGAGAAGAACCGGAAGGACCTGGAAGACATCCCGGAAGAGATCCGTAAAGACCTGGAGTTCCACTTTGTCCATCATGTGGATGAGGTGATCCGACTGGCCCTCACGCCAGAGGAACAGAGGTGAAATCCGGTCTGTGCCTTCCTTTTCTTTCCTTTGGCTTGCATTTTGTCCAAACCAAGCGGTAGAATATAGGGCGGTAAGCCGAGGAGGTCTGCCTGCAGGAAAAGAAAGCACAAGAGCGAGGGAAATGGGGAAAATGGACATCAACCAGGCGGCGGCAGAGATCGCGCGTTTACGCGAGGCGATCCATTATCATAACTACCGTTACTACGTCCTCGATGCCCCGGAGATCAGCGATGCGGAGTACGACTCCCTGTTCCGTCGTCTTCAGGAACTGGAAGCCGCCTTCCCCTCCCTGATCACCCCTGATTCTCCCACCCAGCGGGTAGGAGCGCCTCCCCTGGAATCGTTCCGTACCGTTACCCGCAGTGTGCCCATGCTCAGCCTGGAAAATGCCTTTTCCCCGGCAGAAGTGCGGGAGTTTGAAGCCAGGATTCACCGCATGCTGGGGAGCGAGCAAGCGGTGGAATATGTGGCAGAGCCGAAAGTCGATGGGG
>RFHZ01000907.1 GCA_003696125.1 Nitrospinota bacterium | reverse complement strand
GGCCTCGGCAAAGGCCACTCCCTGGGTACGGCGGGGCATGGCCATGATCACCTTGGTCTTGTTCTGCTGGATCCCTTTCAGTATCCACTCGTTCCAGACAATGGTCTTGGTCTCGAACGGATCGGTGCCGGAGATGTAGATGCAGTCGGCGATGGCAAAGTCCTCATACGAAGCGCTGAAGATATCGTACCCGATATCGGTCCATCCCGGCACCGAGTTCACGATGGAGGGGTGATCGTGCTGGGCCACGGCCGGAGTGCCGATGTTGCGGAAGGCGAGCTTGGTGAGGGCATAGGTGTTCTCGAAGAACTGGTAGCTGTAGTACTTCAGGGCCCAGGCGCTCTCCCCGTAGTTTTCGAGCACGTGCTTTGATACGGCAGCCATGATATCCAGGGCAAAGTCCCAGGAGACAGGGATCAGGATGTCGTAGATCCGCACCATCGGGTGTTTGAGCCGGTCTGAGGTCGGCTTGTGCGGGTTGTAGACCTTCTGGGCGATGCATCCCCCCCGGATACTGTGATCCCCGTTCACGTTGACCACCTTGGAATTGTGATCCGGAACGATGACGATGTTGTAGAGCTTGCCGTTGGCCCGGACCTGGTTGAACTGGTTGGGACTGATCCACCAGCCGAACGGTCCGGTGGGGAAATCGACACCAAAGGCGTTCTCCCGTGCCCTGGGTCCGCCACCCGGTTTATGGGCCGGCCAGCGGTACACCTTATAACCACAGGCCACGATACAGTAGTCGCAGGCGGTGGTGAAGACCTCGGCATCAGGAGGGGGAAGAGGGACCTTATCTGTCGGTTGATAGAAAGGAGTAGACATGACCGATACACCTCCTTGTTTCCGTTTCAGGCTTGACTCACCAGGTTATCGTAGCGGCCAAAGATCAGGCCGATCATTCCTACCGCATAGATATCATCCCCGTCCAGCTCCAGGAGGACCTGGGGGAGGCTTTCCGTGGCATGACCACTGATCACCATCCCATGTTTGGTCAGGTCAAAGGTGGACTGGTGGAAGGGACAGGGGCCGAGCGCCTGATCCTCCTTCTGGTACATCCCCATCAGCGGGCCTCCCATGTGGGGACAGAGGGTATTGAAGGCCACCACGTCCTGCTCCGGTCCTATCCCTCCCCCGGCCGGCACGCCGAGTTTGACCAGCATGCTGACCGCACTGGGGGTATCATCCGGGTAGTTGAAGAACTGCGGCTGGTTGACCTGGAGACTGCTTAAGGTTCCGATCTTTTTACGGGGATAGCGGGCTACCTGAGCCGCCACCGCCTGCTTGAGTCCAGGAATCGAGAGAAAGATGGTACTGACCAGGGCGGCCCCACTCCCCTTCAGCAGGGTTCGCCTGCTGATGCAGGGATTTAGCCTCCCACACGCATGATCTCTCTCCATAGTTTCCTCCTCCTGTCTATCTCTGGGCCAGGTAGGGGGGAAACCTCCACCGCTGGCCAAAATTTCGACAAAAGCTAACGGGTTAGCGCATCCCGAACAGGCCCTGGCGGATGGTGAGGAAATCCTCCAGCCCGATCCGCTTGGCCTGCGCCTGCGTTAGGCTCTCCACATCCGGGAAGGGGGCATAGTTGGGTACCACCACCTCCCCTACCGAGATCTCTTCTCCACTCAGTTCTTCCAGAAAAGCCACCAGGGCGGCTTTTTCTTCATCGGTCAGGTGCAGCGGCTTGAGGATAGGGGTCTTGGTATTGACGCCATGGGTGCCATCGGTAAACTCGTTCTCTCCACCTCCCTGGTCGTAGAAATCGATCACCTCTTCCAGGGTGAAGAAGGCCCCGTTATGCATGTAAGGTGCCGTGTATTTGATGTAGCGAAGAGAAGGGGTGCGGAACTTCCCGAGGTCTTCTTTCCGCTTGGTGGTGTAGTAGAGCCCGGCATCGTCTTTAAAGGTGCGGTAGAACTCTTCCGGGACCCCCTTGGCGTAGTTTTCAAAGCGGAAGGTGATCTGGTTGATCCCCTCCTCTTCCCACTCCACGGCCCGGGGCACCCCCAGGTTGTAATACTTCTCGTCCGAAAGGAGCGGCCCATTATGGCACTCGATGCAGTTCGCCTTGCCGGTAAAGAGCTCCATCCCTTTGATCGCTTGAGGGGAGAGGGCTGTCTTCTCTCCCTGCAGGTAGCGATCGAGCGGGGTATTGCGCTGGGAGAGGGCTCCTCGCTCAAAGGTGGCGATCGCTCTCCAGGCGTTGCCGAGCTGGGGCACGATGTCTCCAAAGACCCGGCGGAACATCTCCCGGTACTTGGGGGTCTGGCGCAATCGCTCCAGCATGACGTCAAACTCTCCGTTGCCGGCCACCCCACCCTTGGCTGCGGTGCGGGCCTGGGCTTCTAAGCTCTTGGAATTCCCCTGCCAGAAGAGCTTGCCGTAGTAGCCTGAGTTTACGACCGTCTGGCAGTTGCGCCAGTGCACGGTTCCGGGATACCCGCGGCAGATCGAATCGGCAAAGGCCCAGCCCTGAGCCGGATCATGGCAACTGGCACAGCTTAACGAGGTATCCCCGGAGAGCTTCGGATCAAAGAAGAGGAGTTTCCCCAGTTCGATCTTCTCCGGGGTAATCGGATTATCCGGGGGAACCGGTACCGGTCCCAACGGAGCCAGGGGAGGATCGATATCAGGATCCCCTTCGGCCCGTACCCCCTGTCCTGCGCCCAGGATCAGGAGCAGGCCGCCGAGGAGTATGCAGAGGAAAAGCCACTTTTTCATCACGCTCCACCTCCTTTACGCTTAGTTTTTCACCTTGACCCAATCCTCGATCGCCTCGTATTCCATCGGCACTTCCACCGGCTCTACCAGGATCGGCTGTGGGCTGCTGAGGCTCTCCAGGAAAGCGATCAGGGCTTTTTTCTCTGCCTGGGTTAAGCCGAGGGGCTTTAAGGAAGGGTCTTTTAATGGATCCTCCTTCCCTCCCCCTTGATTGTAGAACTCGACCACCTCTTCCAGGGTCTGGAAGACCCCGTTGTGCATGTAGGGAGCGGTGTACTTGAGCTCGCGAAGGGTCGGGGTAATGAATTTCCCCACATCGGCGTAGTTCTTGCTCACGATGAAATACCCGACATCCCGTCGCCAGCGCATGGTGCGCGGGGTGCCGTGGGTGGTCAGCACGGCGCGATAGGTGAGGTGCCGTACCGGATCACGGAAGATCTCCAGGTTTTCCGGTACCCCGGTGTTGTGC
>RFHZ01000906.1 GCA_003696125.1 Nitrospinota bacterium | reverse complement strand
CGTCGAAGTTGAGGACACGCTCCCATTGAAACTGGACATCCTTGGTTCGTCGGCTGCTGAGATCGGCAAAGATCACCGCGCCGATGCCGACCTGTTCGGCCACCTCCCGCTTTTTCTCCAGGTGAGGGTTTTTCTCTTCGATGATGCTTTGCGCCAGGGCCACGGCTTTATCCAACACCTCTTCCAGGAAGATGATGTTTCCCCGCCGGGTACCCATCTTCTCATCGTTGAACTTGACCAGACCGAAATCGACATGCACACAGCGTTTCACCCAGTCATACCCCATCAGTTCCAGCACCTTAAAGAACTGCTGGAAGTGCAGCTTCTGATCTGCCCCGACCACATAGAGCATCTTGTCAAAGTGGAAGGTACGGTAGCGATACTCGGCCGCCGCCAGATCACGGGTCGCGTACAGGGTGGCTTCATCCCGCTTTTTGAGCAGCAGGGGAGGCATGTTGTAGGGGGTAAGATCGACGATGAGGGCCCCCTCGCTATACCGGGCCAGCCCTGCCTCCTGAATGCGGCGCACCAGATCCTCGAGCATCGTATTGTAAAAGCTCTCCCCCGTGTAGTAATCGAAGGAGATTCCCAAGCGGTCGTAGATCCGCTGGAACTCTTTGAGGCTGAGCTCATTGAACCATTGCCAGATCCGGCGCGCCTCCGGATCCCCATCCTCTAGCCTCTTGAACCAGGTACGTGCCTCGTCTTCCAGGGCCGGATTCTGCTCCGCCTCCTCGTGGAAGCGGACGTAGAGGTCGTAGAGGACCCGGATCGGGTTGGCCTGGAGCACTTCCTCTTTCCCCCAGGTCTTATAGGCCACGATCAGCTTTCCGAACTGGGTTCCCCAGTCTCCCAGATGGTTGATGCGGATGGTCTGATACCCCAGGGCCTGATAGATATGATGGAGGGCATGGCCGATCACGGTAGAGCGGAGGTGTCCCACGCCAAACGGTTTGGCGATGTTGGGGGAAGAAAACTCGACGATCACCGTCTTCCCCTCCCCTTCCTTGCTCTGGCCGTAGGCGGCACCCTGGGCGCTGATCTCCTCCAATACCTCCTGGATCACCGTCGGCCGGTGCAGGAAGAAATTGAGATAGGGGCCGAGAGGACGGATCGTCGGGATCAGCGGGGTGGGCTGGAGGCGCTGGGCCAGTTCCGCCGCAATCTGGGCCGGTGCCTTTTTCCAGTGCCTGGCCAGGGAAAAGCAGGGAAACCCATAATCTCCCATCTGCGGATCAGGAGGGAGCTCAAGGGTCCGCTCGATCTCCTCTGCTGACAGCGGTACATGGGGTTGTAACAGTTGCACGATGGCGGTGAGAAACTTCTTCATTTTTTCCCTCTACCCGGTTTCCGTTTCGGTACAATCTTTTCTTGTCCATGCATATAGGGACGGAGTACCTCGGGGATCCGTACCGATCCATCCGGTTCCTGGTTGAGTTCCAAAATGGGGATCAGGATACGGGGAGAGGCGATCACCGTATTATTTAAGGTATGCACGTACTCCGTTTTCCCTTGTCTGGTGCGATAGCGCAGGTGGAGACGGCGCGCCTGGAAATCGTGAAAGCGCGAGGCAGAATGGGTCTCCGCATAGCTGTTGCGACTCGGCATCCAGGTCTCGATATCGAATTTCTGTACCTGCGGCTGTCCCAGATCGCCTCCACACACATTCACGACCCGGTAGGGAAGTCCCAGGGCCTGCACCACCTCCTCTGCGTTCTGCAGGATATGCAGGTGTTCCTGCCAGGAGATCTCCGCATCGTTCTGGCAGAGGACCACCTGCTCGACCTTCTGAAACTGATGGATGCGGAAGAGTCCCCTGGTGTCCCGGCCATAGGTGCCGGCCTCCCGTCGGTAACAAGAGGAGAGGGCCGTATAGTACTTGGGGAGCTCATCCTCTGATAGCACTTCATCGGCATGATAGGCGGTTACCGGCACTTCTGAGGTCCCGATCAGGCTGAGTCCATCCTTTTCCAGGCGATAGGCCTGTTCTTCTCCCCCCGGATAATAGGCGGTTCCCACCATCATCTCGTCCCGGACCAGGTGCGGTACCAGCAGCGGGGTAAACCCCTTTTTAATCATGTGATCCAGCGCAAACCGCAGCACAGCCAGCTCCAGAAGCACCCCTTCGTTCTTCAGGAAGTAGTTGCGGGTCCCGGCCACCTTGACCCCGCGGGGAATATCGATGATGTCGAGCAACTCCCCCAGCTCCACATGGTCGCGGGGCAGGAAATCGAACTGAGGAATCTCACCCCAGCGCTTGATCTCGACGTTATCCTCGCTGGTTTCCCCCTCAGGAACTTCGGCCGCGGGAACGTTGGGAACCCGGAGCATCAGCGCGGTATACTCCGTCTCCACCGGACGCAGCGCCTGCTCCAGTTCCTTGGTCCGCTCGGTCAGGTAGCGCATCTCGGCTACCGCTTTTTCCCGCTCGCCGGGAGGGAGGGCAGGGATCTCTTTGGACCGACGGTTTTTCTCGGCACGGAGGGATTCGACCTCGGCCAGGAGTTTACGACGCTTTTCGTCCAGGGCCAGCAAGCGGTCCAGATCGATGGAGATGCGTTTTTTCCGGGCCCCTTCTTTGATCAGATCCGCATGTTCCCGAATAAATTTGATGTCGAGCATGCTCTCCTTCCCTTATCCTTTCCCCACTGGTTAACCATTGGCCACCGTTTCTATCACCTGTTGGCCTTCACTGTCAAGGTAGTGTAAAATTTCCAGACGCCGCCGTATACGCGTCAGGCACTCCTCCTCTGGATACCCTGCCCCCTGCTGCACCAGAGCGAGAATACTGAAGAGATTGCGAAAGAGGAGAAAGTAGAAGAGGGTCTGCCGTTCTCCAGTGGAAAGGGGGTAACGCCGGCTGTACTCTTTGATGAAGAGCCTGCCCAGCTCTGTGCTCACCTTGAGGGTCCCCTGAGAACGGCAAAAGCCGTAGATCCCGACGGCGACATCGTAGGCCTTGGCATCGAAACGGGCATTGTCAAAATCGAGCAGGGCTCGAATACGCCGACGCACAAACTTGAGGTTGCCTCCATGATAGTCGCCATGGATGATCAGCTTGGGGAGTTGAGCGTACAGGGAAAGGGGCAGGCCCCTCTTCAGCCGGTTCCCCTGTTCCAGCAGAAAGGCTCTATGCTTTGCCACCTCGGCCGCCAATCGGGGCGAAGAGGTGGGCACGGCGATGGTATCAAAGGAGACCCGGTTCCTTGTCTTCCAGGATCGATCACAGCAGGCCCGCCACCGTTGCTCCTCGGCCAAGGTGACCGAGGAGACGGTGGCATGGTAATGCCCGAGGAAGCGGGCCGCCTCCCGGATCTGTTCCCGGTTTTCTCCCTGAAAGGGGTCCCCGGGCATAAAGGCGGACAGGGACCAGAAGGACCCGTAGGCCATCGTATACTGTCGCCCGTTCCGGGTCAGAATCACCGGGGGAGTCGGGATCCCCAAACGTCTCAAGGTCGTTTGGAGGGCCAGTTCAAAGGCGATCCGCTCTGGGAGCGGTTGCTTACGATATCGCCGCAGCACGTACGCCTTTCCATCTGCCGTTTGCAGCAGGAAGTTGTCGTTGTTCCATCCGAGCGGTAAGTGACAGATGGTAAGCACCTCTCCTATATTATAGTGACAGATGATGAGTTCAGAAACCACCTGCTGATCGGTCCAGCCAGGGTCGCGATGCCTGGTCATTGTCCCTTCCTATCTCTCGGCTTCGGGTCCGGGACGGGAGGCTTCCGTGTGCTGGACGCGGGGGAGCGCGATCCCTTCCTGGAACTGATATTTTCCTTTCCGATCCGCATAGCTCACGGTACACTCTTCATCCCCCAGGAAGAAGAGGATCTGGGCGATTCCTTCAAAAGAATAGATCTTGGCCGGAAGCGGGGTCGTATTGCTGATCTCAATGGTGAGCCGGCCTTCCCAGCCCGCCTCCAGGGGGGTAATGTTCACGATGATCCCACAGCGCGCATACGTGCTTTTGCCCATACAGACCCCGGTAACGTTGCGGGGAATACGGAAATACTCGACCGAACGCCCCAGGGCAAAGGAGTTGGGGGGAATGATGCACACCTTGCCCTGGAAATCGATGAACGATTTGGGATCGAAATTCTTGGGATCGACGATGGTGGAGTTGACGTTGGTAAAGATCTTGTACTCGTCGGCGATCCGGATGTCGTAACCGTACGAGGAGAGGCCATAGGAGATCACTTCTCCCGAGACCTGTTTCTCTTCAAACGGAGAGATCATGTCATATTTTAAACACATCTCTTTGATCCAGCTATCTGCTTTGAGTCCCATACGCCCTGTATCCTTTCCTCTTGGCTAGAAAACTCACACGCGCACCTCACCTTCCTCTGATCCGATATGCCGGTATCGCTGGCGGATCGGTTCGATGACCTCCCGGAGAAACTCCTCTACCTGCTGCGGTGCCCGGCCGACAAAGCGACGTGGGTCGAGGAGAGAAGGGAGTTGATCCTTGATCTGGCTAAAGGCAGGGTCCTGCGCAATCCGCTCCAGCAGATCGTTCCTCCCCCCTTCTTTGATCCGCTGGGCCACGGCCATGGCATGCACCCGGATTCGCTCATGGAGGACCTGCCGATCGCCTCCGGCTTTGACCCCGGCCATCAGGATCTCTTCGGTGGCGATGAAGGGGAGTTCTTCTGCCACCCGCCGGGCAATGACCTCTGGATAGACCCTCAATCCCCTGCTTATGTTCAGGTAGAGATTCAGGATGGCATCGGTACCCAGAAAGGCCTGGGCAATGGCCAGGCGTCGATTAGCCGAATCGTCGAGCGTGCGTTCAAACCACTGGCCGGCCGCGGTAAAGGCCGGATTGCTCTCCAGGGAGATGACATAACGGGCCAGCGCCGCCATCCGCTCGCTCCGCATCGGATTCCGCTTGTAGGCCATGGCCGAGGAACCGACCTGCTGGGGATCGAACGGTTCCTCCATCTCCCGCAGGTGTTGCAGCAGTCGCAAGTCGTTGCTGAACTTATGGGCAGACTGAGCGATACCGGAGAGCAGAGAGAGGACCTGGCTATCCACCTTGCGGGGATAAGTCTGGCCGGTGACGAGAAAGCGCTGGGAAAAGCCCATCTTCTCGGTGACCATTTGATCCAGGCGCACCACCTTTTCCTGATCCCCGCCCAAGAGCTTCAGGAAGCTATCCTGGGTTCCGGTGGTCCCCTTTACGCCACGAAAACGCAGGCGGGAGAGGAGAAATTCCAGGTGCTCCAGATCGAGAACCAGATCCTGCAGCCAGAGGGTGGCCCGTTTTCCTACCGTGGTGCACTGCGCCGGCTGGAAATGGGTATACCCCAGGGTCACCATATCCCGGTATTCCCAGGCAAAGGTGGCCAGGGTCTGGATCAGGTTGACCAGCTTCTTCTGGAGCAGGAGGAGACCGTCTCGCATCTGGATGAGATCGGTGTTATCGCCGACAAAGGCACTGGTGGCGCCGAGATGGATGATCGGTTTGGCCCGGGGACACTGCAGCCCGTACGCGTAGATATGGGCCATGACATCATGGCGAATCTCCCGCTCTTTACGTTCCGCGTCGGCAAAATTGATCGTATCCTGGTGGGCCCGCATTTCGGCGATCTGCTCCTCGCTGATCGGTAACCCCAGTTCCTTTTCCGCTTCGGCCAGGGCAATCCAGAGACGCCGCCAGGTCTGGAATTTTTTGGTCGGCGAGAAGTTAAAGCTCATCTCGGCGCTGGCATAGCGGCTCACCAGGGGATTATCGTATTGATCATACCTCTGCATCACAGGTTTTCCCGGACATAGTTGACCGCATTGCGAAATATCTGCACCCCCATGCCTTCGGCAGGGATCTTCTCCCGTGTCCAGCGGGGATGGTTAGTCGGTACAAGATAGGCTTCCGGATGGGGCATGAGTCCAAAGATCCGTCCACTGGGATCACAGATCCCGGCGATGTTGTCTACCGAGCCGTTGGGATTCCAGGGATATCCGGCCACCTTCCCCTCGGGATCGACGTACTGGAGGCAGACCTGCTGCTGCTGCCAGAGCCTGGTACAGACCGTGGCGTCTCGGGGAATGAACTTCCCCTCTCCGTGCCGGACCGGCAGGTAGAGGTGTTCGATACCGCGTAAGAAAGGGGAGGGATTGGGGTGCACCTTGAGATAGACCCAGCGATCCTCGAAACGTCCCGAATCGTTGAAGGTGATGGTAGCCTGCTGGACAAAGGTCGGTTCGGGGAGGAGCCCCATCTTGATCAACACCTGAAACCCGTTACAGATGCCGAGGATCAGTTTTCCGGCCTCGAGGAAGGTCGTCAGTGCTTCGCTGAGCCGGTAGCGCAATCGATTGGCCAAGACCTTCCCAGAGGCGATATCATCACCAAACGAAAATCCTCCCGGCAACACCAGGATCTGGTAGCGGTGCAGCAGGACAGGACGGGTGATGAGATCGTTGAGATGGACCCGTTCCGCCTCCCCACCCACCGCGGGAAGCTGAAAGGCGGCGGCGGTCTCATAATCGCAGTTGATGCCGTACCCGGTTAAGATCAAGGCCTTCGGTTTCATCGTCTCGGTCCGAGGTCAAACTAGTAACGCTGTAGCGGCTGTTGCCATGCTGCTTTTAAGCGAAAGATGTCGCTCTGGATTATGGTGGTGCCTCGCCGTCCCCGTACCGTAAAGAGAGGAGAGGCGGTAACCACGCCTATACGCCCGCAGGGGAGATGGGCGAATAGGGCTTCAAATTCCTCCTGGTGTTCGGGGTGAACGGTCACGACAAAGCGGCTCTGGGATTCAGAGAAGAGGAGGGTGTCGTCCCGATCCACCTCTGGAGAACGGGGAACCGCGGCCAAGGAGATCTCCATGCCCAGTCCCCCGGCAAAGGCGGTCTCGGCCAGGGCCACTCCCAATCCCCCTTCCGAGCAGTCGTGACAGGAGGCGACCAGCCCTCGTCCGGTCGCCTGGGCCAGGGCCTGGTAAAGGGTCTTGGCCCGGGAGGCATCGACAGTAGGGACCCGGTTCCCGATCCAGCCGTATAACGCGTAATACTCGGAACCTCCCAGCTCTGCTCTGGTCTCTCCCAGGACATAGACCAGGTCTCCGGCCTGCTTGGCATCCATGGTGACCGCCCGGCGGACGTCTTCCATGCGGGCCAGGACGGAGAAGAGGAGGGTTGGAGGCACCGAGATCTTCTCTGTCCCGATATGGTAGTCGTTCTTCATGCTGTCCTTCCCCGAAATACAGGGGAGATCATAAGCGGTACAGTAGTCGTAGAGGGCCTGGTTGGCCCGCACCAACTGGGCCAGCTTGTACCGGCCGTCCGGTGTCTTCTCCGATTCGATCGGATCCGGCCAGCAGAAGTTGTCCAACCCGGCGATATGGCCCAGCTTTCCCCCGACTGCCAGCACGTTGCGCACCGCTTCATCGATGGCACAGGCGACCATGTGATAGGTGTCGATGTCGCTATAGCGGGGACAGATCCCGTTGGCCACGATGATCCCCTCGTAGGAATCGAAGAAGGGACGGAGCACGGCGGCATCACTGGGACCATCATTCTCTACCCCGACAAACGGCTTGATCACGCTCATCCCCTGTACCTCATGATCATACTGCCGGACCAGTGACTCCTTGCTGCAGATGTTCAGCGAGGAGAGGAGCCGTAAGAGGAGCGGCGTGCAGTCTTCCGGTTCGGGCAGGTTCGGCTCCGGGTGTCGGGGAGGGGTCCATCTGGCCTGGAGGTGCAGGCGGGGAAGTCCCTGGTGCAGGAAATCCATATCGAGATAGGCCACCGTCTTCCCCTGATAGAGGACATGAAACTTCCCGGAATCGGTGAATCTCCCGAGCGGGGTGGCTTCCACCTCTCTCTGGGCGGCCAGCGCCAGGAAGGCTTCCAGTTTGTCGGGAGCCACGGCCAGGGTCATGCGCTCCTGCGCTTCGGAGAGGAGGATTTCCCAGGGCTGGAGCCCCACATATTTGAGAGGAGCCTTCTCCAGGTGGAGCTCGCAGCCATTGGAGAAGCGGGCCATCTCCCCCACCGAGGAGGAGAGACCACCCGCACCGTTGTCGGTGATGCATTTATAATAGCCCCGATCCCGCGCTTCCAGCAGAAAATCGAACATCTTCTTCTGGGTGATCGGGTCCCCGATCTGCACCGCGGTCGACGGTGAATCCTCCCGCAGCTCGAGCGAGGAGAAGGTGGCCCCGTGGATCCCATCTTTGCCGATGCGCCCTCCCACCATGACGATCCAGTCGCCCGGGTCGGCTCGCTTGAGATGGGCCGGTTCTCCCCGGATCTCCCGCGGCATCAGGCCACCGGTACCGCAGAAGACCAGGGGCTTCCCCAGGAAGCGTTCGTCAAAGAGAATGGCCCCGTTTACATCCGGGATGCCGCTCTGATTGGCTCCATCCCTGATGCCGCGATGCACCCCCTTGAGCACCCGCTTGGGATGGAGGAGCTTGGGGGGGAGGGGTCGCGCATAATCGGGGGGAGCAAAGCAGAGGACATCGGTATTGAAGATCAACCGGCATCCCTTGCCGGTACCAAAGGG
>RFHZ01000905.1 GCA_003696125.1 Nitrospinota bacterium | reverse complement strand
GGATGCGCACCGCTCCAACCTGATCCGTATCGCCTGGAGCGGTGCACGCCACCTGCAGCGTCACCGGGAGACGGTGTGGGACGGCCAGGTGGTGCTGGATAAGGGCCGGATCCTCCGGGCAGAAGGCTACGCCTTCGATTCACCGGCCGAAGGGATCACCTTCTGCAACGAGCAACGGGTCGAGTGGCGCTCCATCACCACCGGAGACACAGACGGGATCCTGCTCGAACTCGATGCTCCTCCCGAAGCCCGGCTACACTTCTCTTCTCCCCCTAAGAGCTTCTCCCTGGCCCTCCGGGATATTCAGGACGAGCCGCGGGTCTACGAGGCGGGTGGGATCAGACAACAGGTGGTGGTGCAACGGGTCAGCGGAGCAGCCGGCCCCCGCAATGTCGAATTCTCCTATACGGATACGGCCATGCCGGCAGGGTGCCAGGCTTACTATGTCCGGGTGTTACAACAAAACGGCGCCATGGCCTGGAGCAGTCCCCTGTACATTACCCGGGAGTGGTAGAGATGGCAGCCCAAGGAGATGATAGACGGCAGGAGGTTTCGTGTTTTTGGTTAGGAAGCGGTGGAGGTGAGAGGACGCATGCGGAACAGACGGCTGGTAGTGGGAATGGTCATCACGATGTGGGGATGTTTGTTAGGGATGCGTGTAAAACCGGTTCTGGGGCAATCAAATTTTCCCGGCTTTGGTCCCCTGCCGGTACGCAACTTTCAACCGGTACAGCTCCTCTTTCTCTATCTCCCCTTTGAAGGGACAACCCTTACCCCTCAAGGACACTGGGCCTTGTCTTTCGGCCTGGCCGAGTCGAATACCATAAATGAGACGATAGACCGGGCCGAAAACACCTCGCTGCTCTTTGATCTGGAGACGACTCGTTTCACGCTGGGAGCTCGCTATGGGGTGCTTCCCCGTGTTGAACTGGGGGTGGAAATCCCTTTTATCGCCCGCTGGGGAGGATTCCTCGATCGGTTCATCGAGGGGGTGGAACGGGTGGTGAATAAACTCAACCCTGCACGAAAAAGGGGACCGGTCAATACGGTCCGTTTCCACCTGCAACGCAATGGAGAGCTCATCTTTTCCCGGGGAGAGAGTGCACTGGGGATCAGCGACCTGGTATTGAGCGGAAAAGGGCTGCTGTGGGAAGAAGGAGAAACGTATCCGGCCCTGGCTGCCCGCCTCCAGATCAAACTCCCCACCGGTGACGAGGAGCGGCTCCTGGGCAGTGGAAAGACGGACATCGGGGTGGGGCTGGTAGCCCAGAAAACCCTCTGGCGCTTTACCCTGTACTCCAACCTCAACTATATCATGCCAGGGGAGGTATTTGCCGGAAAGGGATTGGAGACGCGGAACTTCTTTACCGCCGCCCTGGGGATCGAATACCGCTGGACCTCGCATTTCTCCCTGCTGGGACAGGCCGAATATTATCAGTCCCCCTTCACCGATACCGGACTCGAAGAACTCGACCAGTCCCTCTGGGAAATCTCCTTTGGCTTCAACTGGGCCTTAGGTTCCCATCTCCTCTGGCAGTTGGGAGGGATCCAAAACCTGGTCGTGGCCCCGGCTGCCGATTTTTCTTTCCAGTCGCATCTGGTCTATCAGTTCTGAGTAACTATTACTAACTTACGACAGGACCGGTTCTGGGGGAGCAAAGCTCCTCAAAGACCTGCGAAGAAAGCCTGTTGACAATTCTCTTTCTTGTCGCTATGTTGGGTAGTGAAGTATCGGCCTCCTCCTGTGATGCATTTACAGGTGCAGAGTCAAAGAGACGTTGTCTGTTCTCCTTCAGGGAAAAGCGGAAAGAACCGCTTGTCTCCTGTATTGTCAGACACAGCTGTAAGAGGAGGGTTACTCATGGCACGGCAGCACACATCTCTCTTTACCCGACGGCAATTTCTCCAAATGGCTGGTGCGGCGTCTGCCGCAACACTCCTGACGCCGTACCGGAGCTCAGGGGCTCCGGAGCCGGTCAAGGTCGGATTCCTCTATCCGCTCTCCGGTTCGATTGCGGCGACCGGACAGCGGATCAGAGACGCGGTCCAACTGGCCACCGCCCACATCAATGCCCAGGGAGGGATCCAGTCCCTGGGTGGAGCCAAGCTCGAGGTCATCTATGCGGATAACCAGTCCAAAGAGGAGGTGGAGAAGGCGGAGACGGAGCGACTCATCGACGC
>RFHZ01000904.1 GCA_003696125.1 Nitrospinota bacterium | reverse complement strand
GGCGATAGAGCTCCGCTTCCCACCAGCGCTCGGCATGTTTATCCACCCTTTCCAGGGCTTCCTCCAGGAGATACATCCCCTGGGCGGTCTCTCCCCCCTCCCCGTATACTTCGGCCAGGAGGGCCAGAAAAGAGGGGAGTCCTAGAGTCGCTCCCAGAGAACGGTATGCGGCCAGGCCCTGTTGCATGTGGGCCAGGCCTTCTTCCCCTTTTCCCTGTTCCGCCAGTGTCCAGCCCAGATAGATCATTCCCACCGCCTCCCAGAAGGGGAATCCCTGTTCCCGGGAGAGGGAGATCATGCTCTCGGCCTGTTCCTGCATCTTCTCTCGCTCCCCCCGGAGCTGGGAGAGGATCGCCGCCAGGTTCAGGGCATAGGCAAGGGTAAAGGGGTGGGAGAGGGTCTGGGCCAGGGTAAGCGCTTTCTGGCTCTTCTCCAGCGCCTGATCAGGATAGCCCAGCAACCACAGGGTCACGGCGGCGAAGCCGAGGCAGGCCACGCCCGGATCGAGACCGGTGCGGAAGGCGTGGACACGATGCTGCTGGGGATCATAAAGCTTCAGGCCTTGCTCCAGGTGGGTGCGGGCAGTGGGCAGGTCGCCACACCAGAACAGGGTATTCCCCAGGATACGGTGCGCATCCAGGAGCAGGGTAGGGTCCTGCGTTTGTTGAGCCAGTACCAGCAACTGTTCTCCCAGTTCCCGGGCTATCCGGAGCTCGGCACGCACATTGTAGAATCCCCATAGTCCCCGCAGGGCAGGGAAGAGATGAGGGACCTCTTTTAGTTGCCGGCACAGCTCATGGGCACGGGCGTATACCTGTTCCACTTCCGGGGCCGCATATCCCCTGGTGGCGATGAGCGGGATGCCGAGGGCAATGTGCAGGGAGAGTTCTTGCAGGGTGCGTTCAGCCGTGTCTGGTAATCTGGACAGGATTTCCAGTCCCTTACGCAGATGCCCTATCGCTTCCAGGTGCGCGGAGCGTTCTATGGCACGCTGCCCGGCGCTCTGCCAGCAGGCGAGTGCTTTATCCCAAATCCCGGCTTCTGTATAGTGATGGGCGAGCAGTTCGGGGTGGATCTCTCTCGTCTCCGGAAAGCGTTCCTCCAGCACCTGGGCGATGCGCTGGTGATAGCGCTGCCGGGTGCTCTTGAGCAGGGAGTGATAGGCGGTCTCCTGGATCAGGGCATGCTTGAAGCGATAGGTGGCGTAAGGAGGAGAGCCCTGCTGGTAGAGGAGTTCGGCATCGACCAGGCGCGTCAAAGCCTGCTGCAGGGTGGTTTCATCCAGGGGGAGGATGGCCTGGAGGAGTTCATAGGGAAAGGATCGGCCCAGCGTGGCACCCACCTGCGCCACCTCCTTGACCATGGCCAGGCGGTCCAGGCGGGCCATCAACGAATCGTGTAAGGTGGAAGGGATGGCCAGGGGGGGGAGGGGGGCGAGCAGGGTGTAGCGATCTTCCTCTTCCACCAGCAGATCGGATTCCAGCACCATCTTGGTCAGTTCTTCCACAAAGAGAGGGATTCCATCCGTTTTTTCCACCAACTGGCCGAGTACCTCATCTGGGAAGGCTTTCCCTCTCCCTAGCTCGGTGATCATCTCTTCCACCTGGGATGGGGTGAGGCGGGTAAGGGTCATCTGCGTCAGGTGTACGCTTCCTGGCCAGGTCGGCTGAAAACCGGGACGATAGGTGAGCAGGGTCAGGATGGGGGGAGGGGGATCCTGGGTGATGAGCAGGGTCAGGAATTCAAGGGTTGAGGGATCGATCCAGTGGAGGTCCTCTATGACCAGGAGTACCAGCTGTTGGGAGGCGATCTTTTGCAAGATGTGCAGTAAGATCTGCAGGGTTTGTTGTTTCTGTCGCTGTGGTGTCAGCGATAGCGGTTTGTAGTCCTGGCCCAGGGGGAGAGAGAGTAAAGAGGCAAAGAGAGGTAGCGTCTGGGGAAGGGGAAGAGCATAGGAGTCGAGAAACCTCTCCAGTTTGGCTATCTTGCTTGTGGTAGACTCATCGCGACTCAGTTGGAGGGCTCGCTGGAGGAGGTCGATCACCGGGTAGAGGGCGCTGTTTTGATAGTAGGGGGAACAGCGGCACTCGAGTCGGAGATGGGGTTCGGTGGCGATACGGTCTTTTATCACCTGTACCAGGCGGGATTTCCCGATGCCGGCTTCTCCCTGGAGTAACACGACCTGTCCCACCCCCTTTTTCACCTCTTCCCAGCGTTCCAGCAGCAGCCGCACCTCTTCTGTGCGTCCTACCAGAGGGGTCAGCCCGGTGCTGATCGCTGCTTCCAGCCGGTTTTGAACCGGACGCTCCTGCAACACCTGATAGACAACTACCGGCTGCGAGAGCCCTTTCAGGGAGTGGGCTCCTAAGGCCTGGCAGGAGAAGAATCCCTGGACGAGCCGGTGGGTGGCCGCGCTGATCACCACTGTATCCGGGGTGGCGACCTCCTGCAGGCGCGCCGCAATGTTGGGGGTTTCCCCCACAATGGCCATCGGATCGCGTCTGTCCCCGCTTCCCATCTCTCCGGCCACCACCAGTCCGGTATGGATACCCAGGCGGACATGGAGGGTGACCCCCTTGGCCTCCTGGAGCTGAAGATTAAGGCGCTGCATGGCTTCGATGATCCCTAAGCCGGCCCGTACCGCCCGTTGCGCATCGTCTTCATGGGCCAGCGGATAACCGAAGTAGATCAATAGTCCATCCCCCAGGTAGTTGGCAATATAGCCATCAAAGCGGCAGATGACCCCTGCACAGGTCTCTTGATACGCCCGCAGCACCTCCCGCAACTCCTCTGGATCGAGCTGCTGGGAGAGGGGAGTGGAACCGACCAGATCACAGAACATCACCGTGAGCTGGCGTCGCTCCGCCTCAGAGGTTCCCCATACAGGGACCGTAGCGTCTGCTGGCCGTTGCTCGGAAGGGGACGGGGCTGGCAGGGGAAGACCACATTCCCCGCAGAATTTGGCACGAAGGGGATTGGGGAAACGGCAGTGGGGGCAGGGACGTGGCAAGGCTTCCCCGCACTCGATGCAAAACTTCAGGCCTTCTGCATTGAGC
>RFHZ01000903.1 GCA_003696125.1 Nitrospinota bacterium | reverse complement strand
CGGGGGGGAGAGGAGGCGATCCGGATTGAGGTAGATATGGAGGGGAAGGGGATAGGCGGGGAGTTTTCCGACGGTGATCCGCTGCCCGCAGTATCCCCGGAACTTCCCTGCTCCGCCTGAATCGGCGATCAGCTCCTTTTCATAGACAAGAGCCGGTGATTTCAACTCAAAGACCTCGACCGGAACATTGGCGGCGCTGCTGGGGAACATGTTGGAGCCCAGGCCGTCACACTGACTGCCGGCCCCTCGTCCTCCCCCGATAAAGAGATGGGCGTTGAAGGGCTTGCCGTCCGTTTCAAAACCGTAGGTGCGGAGCGAGTTCATCAGGCCGTTTCCGGCCTGGATGCGATCGGGCAAAACCTGGGCCAGGGCTTCAAAGAGGGCCGTATGAATGTGCCAGCCGGTCTTGACCCGGGACCCGACCGAGGCGGGTGGGGTGCAGTTCAGGATGCTGCCGGGAGGGGCGTACACGGAAATGGGGACAAAGCACCCCTCGTTGTTGGGAATATGGGGGGTGAGCAGGCAGTGGAGGGGGAAGTAGGTATGTCCCTTGGTATAGATGAAGGTACAGTTAATCCCTCCCTGGTCTACCTGGGGAGCAGACCCGCTGTAATCGACATGCATCTGGTCTCCTTCAATCGTAATCCGCACCTTGAGGGTGAGCGGCGTGCCGAGCCCATCGGTCACCGATGATCCCTGATAGACCCCATCAGGGAGTTTGCGAATCGCCTCCCGCATCACCTGCTCCGACTTCCCTCGAATCACGACCGACAGTTCACTCAGGTCCTCGAGTTCGTACTCCTGCAAGAACCTGAGGAGCCGCTCCGTCCCCACCTCGTTTGCGATCACCTGGGCCTCGATGTCGGCCAGCACCATCTCTGCACCGCGCACGTTGCTCTCGATGATCTCAAAGAGCAACCTGTTCGGCTTTCCCTCCTGGTAGAGGTAGCAGGGGGGAATGAGGATCCCCTCTTCGTGGAGGTCCCGCACCCGCTTGGCATCGAGCGCTCCCCCGATATCCGAGGTGTTGGCGATGCTCCCCACAAAGCCGATCAAACGGTCCTGGTAAAAGACCGGATTCACCACGGCCAGATCGGGGAGATGACCGGCGCAAAGCCAGGGGTCGTTGGTGAAGAAGACATCTCCCGGTCTCATCCTCTCCGCCGGGAATTTCTTCAAGAGGTGCTTGACCACATTGGGGAGGGTCATGTTAAAGACCGGCATGCTCCGATAGGCATGGGCAATAGAGCGTCCCTCGGCATCGAGCAACTCACAGCCGAAATCGTTGGCCGCACCGATGATGGTCGAGACGGCGGTACGGAGTACCGTCACCCACATCTCCTCTGTGATATGGAGCAGGCGTCCCCACATGATCTCCAGGCTGATCGGATCAAAGCGCATCCTACATTCCTCCTATCTCTATCACCAGATTGCGATAAGCGTCGATGGTGGCATTATCTCCAGGTCCAAGCACCGTCGTCGATTCCCGTTCTTCGATGATGGCCGGCCCCTGCAGGCTCATCCCCGGTCGCAAGGCATAGCGATCATAGATGGGGCAGGGGACAAAGGCGTTATAGGCACTAAAATAGGCCTCTCGATTCCCCTTCAGCGCCTCCTTGTTACTCAATCCTCTCTGTACCGGCTCTGGCCGGAGGGGGACCAGGGGATCAGGGGCTTTGGCGATGAGCCGCCAGTTGAGCACTTCGATCGGGATGGTACGGTTGATCCGGCGGTACAGGCGTTCGTAGGTCTGGTGGAAGGCTTCGACGATTGCCGGTACCGAGGCGGAGGAGAGGGGAGGAGGGGGTAAAGGGATATGG
>RFHZ01000096.1 GCA_003696125.1 Nitrospinota bacterium | reverse complement strand
TTAAAGCACCACAGAGGCACCGGACACCTGGTAGGGGCGCAGCGCGCTGCGCCCCTACTCATCACTCATTACTCGTTACTCATTACTTATGCGCAGCAAGAAAGGGAACAGGGTGAAGCAGGGGAAGGTTTACATCGTAGGGGCCGGTCCGGGAGCAGCAGACCTCCTGACCGTGCGGGCGGCAAAAATCCTTGCCCAGGCCGAGATCGTGTTTTACGATGCCCTGGTGAGTGCAGAGGTGCTGGCGTTGTGTCCGCCCGGGTGTAAAAAGGTGCCGGTAGGGAGGAGGTGTCATCAGGGAGGAGAAGGGGTGGTTGCCCATCTTCCCGCCTCATCCCGGCAAGAGCGGATACACACCATGCTGGAAAAGGCAGTCCAACGCTACACGACGGTGGTCCGCCTGAAGGGAGGGGATCCCTGCCTGTTTGGGCGGGGTGGGGAAGAGGTCGCTTTTCTGGCCTCACGCGGCATCCCCTGGGAGGTGGTACCCGGGATCAGTGCAGGAGTGGGGGGCCTTTCCCTTTTAGGCCTGCCGGTGACTCATCGTAAATACGCCTCTGCCGTCACCCTGCTGACCGGAAGCCAGTCCGGTTCAGGGGGGATGGACGGCCTTCCCTGGTCACATCTCGTCTCCCCCCGGCAGACCCTGGTCTTCTATATGGGCCTGCGCCATGTCCCGGCCATTGCCCGGGAGCTGATCACGCATGGTATGCAGCCGGAGACGTATGCCCTGTGCGTGTCCAGGCTCTCCTGCCCGGATCAGAAGCTGGTTGCTGCTCCCCTCAACCGCATCGGAGCCGAGGTGGCCGCGGCCGGATTGGAAGCCCCGGCCCTTTTGGTTGTAGGGAAGGTGGTGGAATTCTGGCAGGGTATATGTGACTCGATGTCCTGACCCTACCAGAAAAGGCTTCCCGGCCGTCGGATCTTGCAGGCGGGGATCGAGCTTATCGCGTAACCAGTAGTCGCCAAAGAGGTTTACGCCGATCACCGTGCCTGCCACTCCAGCGGATATTCCTCCTGCAGGAAGGCTTTTTTCTTGCAAACCAGGGCCCAGATGAATATAATGAGCACTGGTTATCTTCTCTCCTCCCGTACAGAGGCGGGATACTGGGGAGGTGATCCCCGGAGAGAACAACAGCATACCTGATGATCCCGGGCTTTGCACATCGCAAGCCGTCAGTGCCCAGTCTCCTTTTACTCTCTGCGGCACGGTGGAAATCCCAGGGGAGTGCGCACAATGGGAATACATGCTGACCGACCCCAAATCGATAAGGACCGGCCCTTGATCATGGATAGATGGGAGCGTCCCCTGCGCAACCTGCGCATCTCGGTGACAGATCGTTGCAACCTGCGCTGCCAGTACTGCATGCCGGAAGAGAACTATGTCTGGCTGCCACGGGAACGGCTCCTCACCTTTGAAGAGATGACCACCCTGGTAACGATCTTCACCGAGTTAGGAGTAGATAAGGTTCGCCTCACCGGTGGTGAACCACTGCTCCGCCATAACCTTCCGGCCTTTATCCACATGCTCGCCCAAAACCCCCGCATTCAAGACCTGGCCATGACCACCAACGGGATCCTGCTCGCCGAACAGGCGCAGGCCCTGTACGAGGCGGGTCTGCACCGGGTAACGGTGAGTCTCGATACACTGAAACCGGAACGGTTTCAGGCCCTGACCAAACGGAATGCGCACCAGAAGGTGTTGGAGGGCATCGAGGCGGTGCGGCAGGTGGGGTTCCGTGGACTCAAGATCGATACCGTGGTCATCCGGGGCTATAACGAAGACGAGTTGATCGACCTGATCGAGTACGGAAAACGGATCGATGCAGAAGTGCGCTTCATCGAGTACATGGATGTGGGGGGGGCAACGCAATGGTCCCTGGACAAAGTCTTCTCCCGCGATGATATCCTGACCCGGTTACGCCAGCGGTACGGATCTATCGAACCGTTGCAGGAGGAGAGCTGGGCTCCGGCCAATCGTTACCGGTTACCGGACGGGACGATCTTCGGAATCATCGCCTCTACCACCGCCCCCTTCTGCACCACCTGTGATCGGAGTCGGCTCACCGCCGATGGGATGTGGTATCTGTGCCTTTACGCCACCCAGGGAATTGACCTGCGCAAACCGCTGCGCAGTGGCGCCTCGCGCGAGGAGATCAAGGCGTTGCTCCTCTCCAGATGGCAGACCCGTACAGATCGCGGGGCAGAAGAACGGAAGGCCCTGGAAGAAGCCGGTCTGCGTGAAGCCCTCATCCCTCTCGAAGGCCTGCGCCAGGACCCGCAT